>JAOUKJ010000512.1 GCA_029882675.1 Cyclobacteriaceae bacterium | reverse complement strand
CACCTTCCTCATGCAGTTCACTCGGCCCTAATTCTATTTCAAATTCTTCGCCCAAAAACCGGCCATACCTGAGCCGGAGTACTTTCTGATCATGGGCCAGGTTATTACTCCTTTCGTTAAATTCTTTTGTGTTTATTTTACCCTTTTCCTCCAGGAGTTTTTCCGTATCAATGATGATCTGTCGCTGGCTTCGGAAATACGCGGGCATACGGTCTACACCCAGGCCGGAAGACAGGGTGATCGACTCCTTTGTACTGTCAGGAATGATAATAAAATAGGTACTTGTACGGGTTTCCTGCGCACCCTTACTTTTATTATCCCTCGCCGAAATAAAAAAATAAAGCTCATCTCCGTTTTCCATGGAAAGGTCTGAAAAACGTAGTTCTATTTTTTTCAGCTGTCTTTTCGATCCCCTGGTAATATCAAGTGGTATAATGGACTCCCTGAATTTTACATTCTCTCCTTCACCTTTGCTGACTGTGGCCAAGAGATGACCTTCATTGACTCCATGATCATCAGCAAGGATAACATTAAATTGTATACTGCCTGCCGAAAGACTGGACTCCTGATAATCAGCCAGGCCTTCAACCACAATCTGTGGTGCCTCATCGCGATGAACAGTGATGGGGTAATACACCGACCTGGATACCGTACTGTCCGCAAAACGGACAGCCACCTGATAAAATCCAGATTGTTGGCCTGCCTTTACACGGGCTTCCCACTGACCATCGGCATGGGACATTAAGATCACTTTCTCATTATTCAGGAGCAGGGAAGGCTGTCTGATGTTATTAATACCTGCCATACGCAGGGTAAGGCTACTGCCTTCCATAACATTGAGTTCCGGGGCACTTTGCACCGACACGGGTTTCTTCATGTAGGCAGGCGGACTGATTATCCATTTAAAAGCGGGAAACATATTTATAGTTGTATCTACAATTACTTCATTTTGAAGAATAACCGTATCCTGAAACACCAAACTGTGTGATTTTACAGTAAAAGGATCTATATCAGGGACAGCCAGGTAAATAGTTGCAGAAACAACTAATAAGGGGATAAACCAATATAACTGTCTTTTTACGTCGAAAACATCCGGAATTTTATTTTCAATTTCAAACAATCTTCGGCCAATAATTTTCTTTTGAATACATTGTAAATCATTGAGCCCATCATCATCCAGAAGGAGTAGTTCCAGGCTATATTCTGCCTCTTTACGGGTCATGTTTAAATTTTGAGTGATCTGTTTGGGCTTCAGATAGTCAGCTTTACTATGTACGAAATAAATGGCCAACATAACAAATGCAAATACAACTGTTGGTATCATCAATAAATGCATACTCCTTTCGAGCAGAATAAAAAGGGTAGACATGACCGCCAGACCTATACTCAAAGCCAGTAAAAGCGTAAAAAAAGCATAAGAACGGATGGCCTTATTTTGTATTTTTTTTATGGTTTCCTGAGCATTCACAACGGGCGCTGTTGGGTTTTATAAAAAGCGGTGTAAAAACGTTCTACAATAAATAATACGAGTGTCAATAAAAGGAATCCGGACGCTATGTTTATGATCGCCTTTTTTTGGCCATTCGCCCCCTGCCTACCGGTGGGGGAGACGTTTAAAGTGCCTTGAATAGCGCGATACGGAATATTTTCATGCAGGGGTTTTACCAAAGTCAGCAGAAGTTCAGGCAGGCTGCAGCCGGATTTCCAGTCTGGTGTATCCAGTAATTGCAAGGGCAAAATAGCTGCAATCCCTTTTCCACTGGATTGCCAGTGTAGTTCCCCATCCGGCAAGTCGGCAAACCGGACTTGTGGCATTTGTATACTGGATTCCCCCGGCATACAAATGGTCAAATGAGAAGTCCCGATACGCTGACTGGTATCCCAGGTTATGTTTATGCGTAAATGTTTTTCAATGGCCAGCAGGGCAGCCCTGATTTTATCAACAGATTCTTTCTGACCGCCTATTATTGAAACCTTAAGTGTATCCACTTTAGAACCCGTTTCTGCAATATCCGGCAGATCGCTCATGGGAACAGCCCGTTGACTAAACCGGGTACCCTTTTCCATAATCAGACCATCAATAGAAAATGCACTATCCTGGCCAAATGCATACGATTCCCATTGGATCTTTTTATTGGCTCCCTGATCTATACTGATAAGGCTAACCGGATAATTGAGTTCAGGCTTCGGGCCGTTGAGCTGGCGGGCCAATCCTTCGAATATCACCACCACTGAATCAGGCCTTTCTTCTTCAAGTTTTTTTAATGCAGTCCAGCTATTTTCAAAGGTTAACCTGCGCACATCGGCATCTACCGGGAAGGTTGAAAAAAGCGTGGGATTATTGGACTCATGCCATGCTCGTGAAACCAGGTAAATCGTCTTTGCCTGCTTCTTTTTTTCCAGCAAAAGATATGGTCCGGCTACCGACAGGATCAGGCTGGCAACAAGGAAAACACGGATAATCATCAGTGGGATATCAGTAAACTGGAAGGTACGGGTTTTTCTGATTCCTGTCTGTCTGAGAAAGTCTGTCGTTCCAAACATGACTATTTTGGGCTTTTTCCGACCCATCAGGTGAATAATTACCGGCACCGATACTAATGTCAGACCAAGGAGCGAAAGGATACTTACAAATCCCATATCATTTCATTTTATCCCGGTATTTCAAAAACAACTCCAACGTCTCCAGCACATGTTGTTCCATGTATAACGAATGGTAGTAAACGCCTTTTTTTAACATTTTTTCTCTTGTTTCCCGGATAAAAGCTGCATAACGGGACATGTACTCTTGCCTGATTCTATGCGGATTGGTATGGACGGCTGCCCCGGTCTCCAGGTCTTTGAAAATCACTTCACCGTTATAATCCAGTTTCTCCTCTGCGCTGGAAAGGGCATGAAATGCGATGGTCTCACTGCTTAATACAGTAAGTTGGTCGACAAGTCTATCCACCTCTTGTTTATTGTCCTGGTAGAAATCGCTTATCAGAAAGCACATCTTTTTGGTTTTATTATAGCATTTTTGCGGCACAAACTTCGCCCCCCCCTGTCCGCCGGGTTTCAGGCCAATCAACCCGTTGACCAGATGAGGAAAGCGGCTGATACTTCGTATCTCAAATGCTTGCAGTGCGCTATCTTTAAGGATATGAATAGTCACCTCATCCCCCTGCCTCAGGGCCATATAGGTCAGTAGAAGGGTGATCACCTTACAGTAGTCAAACTTATTCCACCGGTCGTATGCAAAACCCATGGATGCGCTCCCGTCGAGTAAGATATGGATGGACACATCTGAACTCACTTCCGATTCCCTGATATAGTACCGC
>JAOUKJ010000056.1 GCA_029882675.1 Cyclobacteriaceae bacterium | reverse complement strand
GCCGTATAAACAGGTCGTGTTTTTTTCGCACTAACATGATTTTAGGTGAATAGTGCTACACATGTAAGAAATTTATAAAAAATGATGAGAAGTTCAAAACCAATTATGCTTGTCGATGATGATGACATTGATTTTATCACACTTAAACGAGCCTTAAAAGAACTAAACATAAAAAATTATGTTGTAAGAAGTGTGAATGGAAAAGAAGCCTTGGATTACCTCAGCAATCCCGATAATGAAATGCCCTGCCTGATATTACTTGACATTAACATGCCTGTAATGAATGGTTTGGAATTTTTGCGTAACAGGATTAAAAATGAGATGATTCGAAGTATTCCTACCATCGTACTCACTACGTCCAAAAACGATTTTGATAAATCTGAAGCCTTCAGGCTCAGTGTTGCAGGTTACGTAGTGAAGCCCGTTGATTATCATAAATTTAAAGATACCCTAAAAGTCATTGACTCCTACTGGACAATGTGCGAGTTTGTAGCTGATTAACGTATTTTATAAAGGGCAAGAAAGGTGGCTATGGTCGAAGTAAATGTTATTGGTAAAACAAGGTATTCGGTACTCCTTATTGAAGATAATAAGGTAGACCAACTCGCATTCAAGCGTATGGTCAAAACAGAAGGCAATCTCTACGATTACCAAATTGCCGGATCTGTAGCTGAAGGGCATAAAATATTGCAAGACCATGATTTTGACGTGGTCATCACCGATTATTACCTGGGTGACGGAACAGCCTTTGATATTATCAGTGATATTAAAGATACCCCCATCATTTTCATGACGGGATCGGGTGATGAAAAGCTCGCTGTAGACGCCATGAAAAGTGATGTCTTTGATTATCTGGTCAAAGACAACAATTACCATTATCTTTCGGTACTTCCCTCTGTTATATCCAAGGCCATAAATTTTCATGTCACACAAAAAAAGCTAGATCAGGCCAACCGGAGGTACAAACTGCTTGTTGAGAATGCCAACGACATCATTTACGAAACAGATGGTCAGGGATTCATCACTTTTGTCAACGAAGTAGGCCGAAAGATTACAAAATATGAAATAAATGAAATACAGGGTAAGCACTACTCTGAATTTGTTCGGCCAGATTACAAGGAAAAAGTAAATCAATTTTACCAAAATCAACTTGACAACCATATTTCCGGCACTTATATGGAGTACCCTATCATTTCAAAATCAGGTGACGAAATTTGGATAGGACAGAATGTGGCCATTTTATTCGACAGCGAAAAAAAGACAAAAGGACTGCAGGGTGTTGTTCGGGATATTACTGAGAAAAGAAAAAATGAGCAAAAAATCCGGGAACAAAATGTTTTGCTTGAAAAGCAAAACAAAGAAATAAAAAATGCAATAGACAACTTGCTCAAGGCAAGAATAGGGAGAAAAGCAACAACCATCGTACTTGGCATTGCCATTATCCTTTTCCTTATCTCTGAAGCAATATTTGAACCTATCGTGGAAAAATCTTTTGACAGCGCATATGTTGGCCTCTTTTTTAAAGGTATCATCGCGATTGCTCTAAAACCTATTGATATCTTTGTCGAAAAGTATCTGGTAAACAAGAGGTACAAAACAGGAACCTGACAAAAAACACAAATATGGCAGATATAACCCACGAAACACTGCTCCAAAACTTACCTGTTTCAATTGTTGTCACAGATAACACCAATACTATTGTTTATGTAAATGAGTATTTTAAAGTGCAATTTGAACCGCATAGCCCCGGTGAAAATATTGCAGATCTCATCCCTGATTTTCCCGACGACTATTTGGTAGAATTCATGCGTGATGAAAACCGGATTAATGGATTTTATTCGACCAAAATCATTGCAGGAAATAAAGACTCTGCTCCTTTTGATATCGCACTGAAAAAATTCACAGAAACCCAGGAACAATTTATCGCTATGGTTATCACCCCCCTTAAGGAAGCTGATGCTATTAAAGAAGAATATAAAAATTTTGTAAATATTGTTTCTCATGACCTGAAAGCCCCTATTCGCTCTGTGAATATGCTTTCTGACATTATTTTAGATGATTACGGAGATAAGGTAGATGAGGAGGGGAAGGAAATGTTCGCCTTGATTAAGGTCAGTCTTGGAAAACTCAATGAAATGATTGACGGACTTTTGCAATTATCGAGAGTGGTAAACCGCCCCGAGCGCTTTACAGCGATAAACACCTATGAACTGCTGAATGAAATCACAAGGGAACTTGCCACAGGCAGCGATATTAAGATCAACTATGGAGTGGATATTCCCCCGATAAATGGAGCTTTTTCTAAAATCAAAAAACTTTTTCTGGCTCTGGTTCAAAATGCTTATCTTCATAATGATAAGGACAATAAAATAGTAAGTATAACCTTCAAGAAAGAAGGGGATCAGGTTCATTTTTCTGTTTCCGATAATGGGCCAGGAATTCCTTTGCAACATCATGAACGTGTTTTTGAGGTCTTTCAGAAATTAGTAGCTCGTGACGATTCTCCTTTTACAGGAGTGGGCTTAAGTTTAGCAAAAAAAATAGTAGAAGTGCATGGGGGCAAAATTTGGATTGAAACCAATGAAGCCCCTGGAACGACTGTTTCTTTTTCTCTTAATAACAAATTATAAATGGGCTGAAGGTGATGAAATATAATATTCTTTATGTGGAGGACGACGAGGTGCTGATTTACCTTTTCAAACGAAGTTTTAAGGCATATTTTAACATTTTAACGGCAGTCTCCGCTGAAGAAGCACTGAATGTTCTTGAAAACGAGGAAATCCACCTCCTGATCACAGATCAATATTTACCGGGATTTACAGGAACAGAACTGCTTAAAGAAATAAAGGGAAAGTATTTCCCGATGTCGAAAGTGATGATTACCGGATCAGATGAAACAGATGTATTAAGAGAGGCATTTGAAAATGGTGAAATTTGCAACTATGTGCAAAAACCATGGAATGATGACATTTTCCTCTTTACAATGAATAAAGCCCTGGAAACTTATCAACTTAAAAAAGATCTGGCAGAGGCACAAAAATCATTGGAACTCAAAAACTAAATCTGCCCGTTTAATCAACTGTTTAATGTTCGTACTTTTAAGTGATCAATCAATTTCTCGATTTTTTCAAAGACCGTCACTTTGATTTGTTCATAACTCTTTTGCCTCGCTTCAAAAGCGTAGATCATTTCTGTTAAGTCTACAACTTTTAATTGTCGGCTTACAGCCAGCAATTTATGTAAATGCTGTCTCAGTAACTTTTCATCGTTCGTTTGCTCTGCTACCCTGATTCCTTCCAACGTATTTCCAAGATCCTCAACGCAAAGCACCAGATATTCCTGAAGTTTATCCTGATCGTATTCAAAAAGTTCCTCTAAGAGCGTCAGTTCAAACATTAATTATCCAGCAGTTTTAACGTACCTATTTTATTTATTAATTCAACAGCATTGCTAACCCCTAGTTTATGCATCACATTCCCCCGGTGCTTATCAACTGTCCTCACACTGATAAATAGTTTTTCAGCAATCTGATTACTTGTAAGTCCGTTTTTTACTTCAGTAATTATTTCTTTCTCTCGCTCGGTTAGTTTTGGCAACTGGGCTTTTGCCTGCTTGGTTTTAATGTCTTGTGTATATTGATTAACAATAACTTCCTTAACATATTCACTATAGTATTGTTGCCCTTTGAGAATATCTTGTATGGCATCCTTAACTTTACTTCCTTCCGTTTTCAGTAAATATCCGTGTACTCCCAAATTCACACACTTTGAAATATGTTCATCATCATCATGCATAGTAAGAATAAGTATCTTCATATCGGGATAGATCTGAAGTATTTCTGAAGCTAAGTCAGCACCATCGTCATTTGCCAATGATAAATCAAGCACAACGATATCAAAATGCCTTTCTTTTAATCGCTCTAAAGCCTCTTCTCGCTGCCCGGCTTCTTGTATTTCATGATCTGTGTCAGAAACTTCAAGTGACATTTTAATGCCGCTTCTTATTAAACTGTGATCATCTACCAATAATATGCTTGCCATAATTTTATACGAGATACAAAAAGAGATCAAATTTATAAAAAAATCTAAATCATTTTATTGATAAAGATCATACACTCCGTATTTATCGCATTTTTATTTTTGCCCCAATATAAAAAAAGCAGGCCAATACATAAAATTACGATTCAATTAAACACTTGCTTTGCTAATACTTCATTATTCACTTTTCCCTATCTTATACTCTTCAGCCATCTTACAAAATAAATTGAAAACTAAATTTAATGCCAAATTTCCGCACATCGGAACGATCCAAATAGGTAAGCCTGTGAAATGCATCAACTCTCAGTACTTTAAATACATTTTCCACGCCATACCCTACTTCTACGTACGGTCTGTGATCAAACGTATAAAATGGCATAACAGGCTCCCCTGCAGGATTAACTCCCGGAACGACAAGATCTATATTTTCTTTCCTCATACCGCCATAAATAACATCGGTATGTGCAGTTAACCGCCACTTTAGCAACCGGATTAAAGGAACCCGGTTCAGCACGAGTCCCTCAAAATGGTGCCTCCACCTCAATGCGCCATAATGGTCACTCGAAAACTCAAAATAGTCCATAAGGTTATTGGCGAAACTGATGTAAAAAGGAGTCTCATTTCCCACGTGTGCCTTCAATAAAGGGTATGGTAAGGCACTGAAAATATTACTACCAGACAGTGTAAATAAGGAAGATCCGAAAATACCCATCTTTTGATTTTTTTTAATTTCTGCATACAGGGTGTGATAACTAAAGTCACTCCCAAAGATATTTTTCACACCAAGCGTATATCTCAACTTTATTGAAGGATACCTCACCGGCCCCAGGCTCAATCGTTCATTATCATTAATCACAAAAAGTTCATCCCTGGCATACTGGGTCTCAACACTGATTTCGGCAGTCGAGAAATTCGATCCCATAACAACGCCATTTGTATCTGTACCTTTAATGTACCGGAAGTCAAATTCGGGATCATACAACTGGTGTCGCAAATAAAGACGATTGACCCACCCCCTTCCACTTTGTGTTTCGAATCGCAAAAAACTAAGTTGATGAGCAAATGGACTTGAAAGTGTACCGAAACGGCTATAGGCATAAAATAAGCTCTGAGGACCCACTTCCTCGTTGAGTATCCAAATAGGATCAATTTCAAGCTTGTGTCCTAACTTTATTGTTGTCCAGGGTGATCTGCTCAAAATATACTTCACCCCTGCTCCGTACTTCCAACGACTGTCCAGTGTTCCGTACCCCAGACTTCCCTCAAGCACCACTTTGCGACTGAATTTAAGATTTGTGCGCAACCCAAACCCAAACCTGTAGCCTTCAATATTATTTTGAGCAAACATCGTAGAGTAAGGACCCAGGTCAAATACACCTACCGGAATGTACCCATTCGCTGCGAACTTTGAGAGCTCTGTTGATACTTTTATGAAAGGAATAGCCTTCATCGTATCAATCATCTCATAAACACTAATCTCAGTATCTGTTAATGGATCGTGCCGCTCTGCTTCCCAAAAGTCATCATCATACTCCCTGATATCCTCTTCCATGACAATTGGTAACTCATAGAAATCATCCGGTCGCGGTTCATTAATAACGATATCCTTATTAGAAACGTAGAACTTTGCCAGCATCCCAGCCATTTTCCCGGTAATTTCACCAACATCAATTAAAACCCTTGTTTTAACGGGTAACCAGGGGCCTGCCGGAGTAACTGCCAGTTCCTGTTGAATTTTAATTCTTTCAATATAATTCAAATTGGCTGAGCGATTTATAGTCGCATCTATTTGTTTTAGTGCATACTCATCCCGGGTGATCCAAATAGTACCCGAAAAGGCCAGGTCTTGCTTTCTCCTTGGAAAAAAATCTAGGCGATAACAAAAATCATCACCGACCAAAAGGCTGTCTATGAGGTCATACTCATAATATCCCTTCCAACCATCAGCTATGGGAGAAATAAACTCCTTTTCAACAATATTGAGCCAGTTGCGATAAAAATTATATTCCTGAAAAGTAGTGCCAATAAACTGACTGGTCAGTGTACCATCAGTAATTCCGATCCCAGACACCTTCGTCTTTATAATATTTTCGTGCTTAAATTCAGGATTCTTTTTATAATAATAACGTGACAAGGCCTCTGACATAAATACAGGCAGTACCGGTTTGCCATCCTCTCCGGCTATTTGGCGGACACTGTCCATTATTGAAGTAATATTCCTGACTACTTTCCGGCTATTAAATTTGTCAGAAATATTATCCACATCGACTTCAATTTTTGTGTATGAGGCATACTCATAAGCTTCCAAGGCCTGTTTATTATTTTTGTCTTTGTTTTTTACCACATTTCGCATAATGGAAAAAGCCGGGTTTTCTCCAGCCCGGAAAACAACTTCATGGAGCGTAATCACATCCTCTTCAATCTGAAAATCGATTTCCTGTTGTAGTTCTAAAGTAACTGTTTTGGTTTTGGTTTTATAACCGACATACCTTACTACTATTGAATCATAATGCTGGTTGGAAGTTAAGGTGTAATAACCATCAAAATCTGTGGTGATACCCGTTTGTGTCCCTTGAAAAAAAACATTCGCGAACGGTACCGGATCGCCTGTAGCTACATCTGTCACACGACCGCTTACTGTAACCGCCTGAGAAAACACAGACCATAAAGGCATAAAAAAAATAGCACAAAATAAAATCACCTTCACCACCGAAGGACTGTGTAATAAACTTCGACTGGTCATTTTAATCGCTGATTATATTCTCTTGAGCCATTTTATTTGAGACAAACAAGTCCCAAATTGCAACAGGCCTGGCCAACAATTCGCGTAACATCACTTTTACCGTTTTTTGCACTGGTAATTCCCGGGGAACCATGGCCACTACATCCATCTGGTATGTTTTTCCAATAAACAACGCACGATAACTATGAAACAATTGAGTGACAATAGTAATTTTTTCCTGGCCGAAAATATTTTTACTTCTCATTATTGAATTAAGCGTTCTATTCCCTTCATAATCCATTTCTATCGATGTAGCCGGCACCCCCTCATCCTCCAAAGCATTTTTCATCATCTGAGGTTCGTTGTAATATTTTGAGCTATTGGAACCACTCACTAAAATATGCTGCACCTTTCCTGCTTTATACAACTCAGCCGCGATATGTATCCGCTGAAAGAAAAAATAATTTGTATCGCCACTTATGAGCTTATTACTGGTTCCTAATACCAGGGCCACACGATTATACGGTATTTCATCTATTTGATCATAAACCAGGTTTTCTGTAGCAATAATTATCCAGAAATTGCATACCACAATCACAGTCAATATCAACGCCAGCACATATAATCCAAATCTGAATAATCTCTTCATTTAACGATCTCCTTGTTGGTAATTCGAAAGAATAATTTCCTTGTTTTTCACAATCTTTTTATACCATTCAAGTCTTATTTCCTGTTTCTCTTTGGCCGATAAACGCCAGTCTAAGCCTGAATGTTCGAGTTTATGTCTGAATATATTCAAACATAGAGCAGCACTTACAGAAATATTAAAACTTTCGGTAAATCCATACATCGGAATATATACCTGATCGTCAGCCATAGACAGCGCTGAAGAAGACAATCCGGTCAGCTCAGTCCCAAACAACAGGGCTGTTTTTCCCTGAATTTCATAATCATATATTGATGGACAATCCTTTCGGGGTGTAGTCGCCACAATTTGGTATCCTTTATTCTTCAGCTTTGAAATACAATACTCAATACTCCCCTCCCCTTCCTTATATTTCTCCAAATTCAACCATTTAGATGATCCCTGTGTCACTTTTGGGCTTACGGTAAACTCATTCGTGTTTTCCACAATATGAATATCCTGTACACCAAAACAATCACAAGACCTCAAAACGGCACTTGCATTATGCGGCTGAAATATATTTTCAAGAACTACTGTCAGAAGGCGTGTTCTCTTTGCCAATACTTCATCAATAAGTTGCCTTTTATGTGTAGTCACCAAACCACCCAGATACCTGACCAGCCCGTCTATATCGTTATTATTCATTTCATTGCCCATTGAGGAAAAGGCAATATAATGAATTCCCCTACTAAACTAAAAATCCAGCTCTATCGTTTCTCCTACTCCGTAATCACCTGGTTTTTTTCCCTTAAGCTGATCATTCTCCTTCTTTTCCGTATTTTTCTCCTCAGCAGGCTCTTCCGCTGAGGAGGTGTTATCCTTAGCAATCACGTGGTTTTTCTCCTCACTTTCCACATTGTGTTCTTCCTCTGCTTCTTCTTTTTCAACCTGCTGTTCAGTTGGTTTCTCCGGAGGCAACAAAGTCATTTTAACCACCTTGTGAGGGGTCAATCTGTTTCCCTGAGCTCGCCAACCCTTCACATCGACTATTTCATTCAGCTTGAGGGTTTCCGTCACTTTATCTTTGGACTTCCCATTTTGTGTAGTTAAAGCCACAGCAGCCTCAAATTCAGAAGTGACCAGTTCCAGCTTACATCCGGAATCTTCTCCTATAAACTTAAAAGTCTTGTCAAGTGTTGATGTTTCTATTTTAAACCTCTTCACATAATAATTACCGCTTTTCTTATCATAATGAATAGCCGTATATACCCGATTGGGATCAAATTTCTCTATTAACAATACCTTATCAGCAGCATATTTATTGGTTAGTTCGTATGACGTTAATTCATAACTTCCATCAGAAAAAAATGCAATAATATTATCGTGCCCGTCAAAATTACCTACAAATATGCCGCGTTCATCTTTATTGAGTCTTCCAATGGAGTTATCAAACCACAAATTCAAACCGCTTAACGTTGATTTTCCCTCCTGTTTTAATTCTATGCGACGAACCGGATACTTCGTTAGAATATTTCCATTAGCTCCACGTCCCTTTATATCAATGGTGCTAAAATCAAAATCAAATACTTTTATTCTTGCCTTACTGCTGGGGGTAAGCTTTACCGTGATTACCTCGGCCTCACCATTGGGATTGGCTGTTAAATAAAGTATTTTGGAGTTTTTATTTCCTTTGGTCAGATCGTAAGGTTTGTCTCTTGTCACCGCCGTAACACAAAAACGTTTCACCATCGACCTTCCCGATTTTCCGTCCAGATATACCAGGTTATACACCATTCGATCGTCTCCTTTTTTCCAAACACCAGCATGGAGTATATCCTTCCCCATAAACACCTTTTCGGCCACACGGCTTACCACACATTGACCATCCCTTCTGATGACAATAATATCGTCAATATCAGAACATTCAGCCACAAACTCGTCTTTCTTTAGCCCCCACCCGATAAATCCATCTTGTTTGTTTACATATAGTTTCTGATTATTTGCAACTACCATTGTCGTATCAATGGCGTCAAAAGATTTTAGTTCTGTTTTTCGATCCTTGCCTTTACTATATTTCTCGAGGAGTGAATTAAAATAATTTATGGAAAAGTCTATAATATGTGCCAGGTGATGTTCCGTTTCTGCCAATTGTTCTTCCAATTTCCGAAGTAATTCATCCGCTTTAAAACTATCAAATTTTGATATTCTCTTTATCTTTATCTCAGTAAGCCTGACGATGTCTTCTTCGGTTATTTCCCTGTAGAATTGCACCTTGTAGGGATCCAAACCTTTATCTATCGTTTCAATTACGGCCTCCCATGTTTCGCACTCTTCAATATCCCGGTAAATTCTGTTTTCAATAAATATTCTCTCTAATGAAGAAAATAATATTTTTTCTTTTAGCTCTCCCTTTTTTATTTCCAGCTCATTGGTGAGCAGTTCAACAGTTTGATCAGTATTAAACTGCAGTATATCACTTACTGCAAGAAAATGTGGTTTTTCATCAATGATAACACAGGCATTTGGTGCAATAGACACCTCACAATCAGTAAAAGCAAACAAAGCATCAATGGTCAGGTCTGGTGATTGGCCAGGTGCCAGCGTGATCAGGATTTCCACATCCCGGGCTGTGTTGTCCACCACCTGCTTCACCTTGATCTTCCCTTTATCATTGGCTTTGATGATCGAATCGATAAGGCCTGAAGTGGTGGTGCCAAAGGGAATTTCCTTAATTGCCAGCGTTTTTTTGTCTACGACTTCTATGACTCCCCTCACCTTTACTCTTCCGCCCTTTTTTCCCTGGTTGTACTCAGTGATATCCGCCTGACCACCGGTAGGGAAATCAGGATAAATGGTGGGTTTTTTTCCTTTTAATATATCGATAGAGGCATGGATCAGCTCGCAAAAGTTGTGAGGCAATATTTTCGTTGAAAGCCCCACAGCAATACCTTCCACTCCCTGTGCAAGTAAAAGCGGGAATTTTACCGGTAGGGTGACCGGTTCCTTTTTTCGTCCATCATAAGACAACTGCCATTCAGTAGTCTGTGCATTATACACCACTTCCAGCGCAAACTTTGATAACCTGGCCTCAATATACCGTGGCGCCGCTGCACTGTCACCTGTGCGTACATCACCCCAGTTACCCTGCGTATCGATAAGCAAATCCTTTTGCCCCAGATTTGTTATGGCATCTCCAATTGATGCATCTCCGTGCGGATGATATTGCATGGTACTTCCAATGATATTGGCCACCTTGTTAAACCGGCCATCATCCATTTCTTTTAACGCATGCATAATTCTCCGCTGTACTGGCTTTAATCCATCATTTATGGCCGGCACAGCCCTTTCCAGAATCACATAAGAGGCATAATCAAGAAACCAGTTTTCATACATACCGGAAACCGGAGTCACCTCATGGATTCCTTGTTCGCTATCATAATGTTGTTTATTCTCTAAATCACTCATTTTTCAAAATTCATTCACGCCACTAATTCACGTTCTTCTTCCAATAAATCCCTTTCAACCTTCAGGTTTTCCACAATAAATTCCTGTCTTTCAGGTGTGTTTTTCCCCATATAAAAAGTGAGTAGTTTCTTAATCGCCGTATCCTTTTTAAGAATAATGGGCTGTAACCTCATTTCATCGCCTATAAAGGCGGAAAATTCTTCCGGGGATATCTCACCTAAACCTTTAAATCGGGTTATTTCCGGCTTATTACCAAGTTTTTCAATGGCCCGTTGTCTTTCCTTATCGTCATAGCAATAATGGGTTTCCTTTTTGTTTCTAACCCGAAACAAAGGCGTATCCAAGATAAACACATGACCATTCTTCACCAGATCAGGAAAAAACTGAAGAAAGAATGTCAACAACAGCAAACGTATGTGCATCCCGTCAACATCCGCATCTGTGGCAATAATAATTTTGCGGTATCTTAATCCGTCTATACCATCTTCTATATTGAGCGCATGCTGAAGCAGATTAAATTCTTCATTTTCATACACAACCTTTTTCGTGAGATTGAAACAATTTAACGGTTTGCCCCGCAAACTAAAAACGGCCTGAGTTTGCACATTACGTGATTTGGTGATCGAACCACTCGCCGAATCTCCCTCGGTAATGAAAATCATGGTATTTTCAGCATTCTCATTTTTCTTGTCCTGATAATGCACCCTGCAGTCCCTGAGTTTTTTATTGTGCAAATTGGCCTTTTTCGCCCGGTCATTCGCCAATTTCTTGATGCCCGCAATCTCCTTACGCTCACGTTCATTTTGCAAAATGCGTTTTAATAAAGCATTCGCAGTATCTGTATTTTGGTGTAAATAATTATCAAATTCTTTCTTGATAAAGTCGTTGATAAAAGTGCGCATGGTAGGCCCGTCAGGTCCTACATTCTGCGAACCTAACTTAGTTTTGGTCTGCGATTCAAATACAGGCTCTTGCACTCTTACAGCTACGGCCCCAACTATACTCGACCGGATATCAGTCGCATCAAAATCCTTTTTATAAAAATCCCGGGCGGCTTTCACAAGTGCCTCCCGCAGAGCAGCCAGGTGAGTGCCCCCCTGTGTTGTGTACTGACCATTCACAAAAGAATAGTACTCTTCACCATATTGATTGGCATGAGTCAGAGCCACTTCAATATCATTTCCCTTTAAATGAATAATAGGATACCTGATGTTGTCTGGTTCCGTTTTTCTCTCCAATAAGTCAAACAGCCCGTTTTTTGAAAAAAACTTCTTTCCGTTAAAGTTGATGGTCAGCCCGGCATTTAAAAAGACATAATTCCACAAAAGGTCTTCGAGGTATTCCGGAATAAAATGATAATTTTTAAATACAGTGTCATCCGGTTCAAAAGCAATAAAAGTTCCGTTTTTTTCTGCAGAATTTGAAATTTTATAGTCATTGGCCAATTCCCCCCGGCAAAATTCAGCCACCTTTTCCTTGCCTTCCCTTATAGCGTGAACCTTGAAATAATTTGACAAGGCATTCACGGCCTTGGTACCCACACCATTTAATCCCACAGATTTCTGAAAAGCGCCAGAATCATATTTTCCCCCGGTATTAATCTTTGACACACAGTCAATCACCTTCCCCAGGGGAATGCCCCTACCATAATCCCTGACTTCCACACGATGATCCGTTATTCTTATATCAATGTTTTTCCCAAAACCCATCATATGCTCATCAATGGCATTATCTATTACCTCTTTGACCAACACATATATGCCATCGTCTGAAGCTGAACCATCACCCAACTTACCAATATACATGCCTGGACGCAGACGAATATGCTCCTTCCAGTCAAGTGACTTTATACTATCTTCTGTATATGTAAAGTTTTCTGTAGCCATAATTCATTAACTCATTTTGCACAGTTTAAAAATCGACAAATTAATATTTTTCATTTAAAACAGTTCAATATTTTTCAACAATTTGAACAAACATACGCATAAATATGCTCCGATTGGCATGCCGGTTTTCGCCCTTATTCTCACCTTACTTACCCTGAAATTGTTTGCTAACATTCACATTCGGCCACCTCAAAAGTTTACCTTATTCCAATTTAAAACCTTCCCCATACATCCATGTAGCCTTCATGAATTCCCGTGGTATGATTTCGCCCATAGCTACATACTACTTAAACCGAACCCGGGCTG
>JAOUKJ010000511.1 GCA_029882675.1 Cyclobacteriaceae bacterium | reverse complement strand
TTGTCTTTACCCGTCCGGTAATATATAAATGGAACGATCCGGTAGGAGGGGAGCTTTACAGGCCATTTATTATTACACCTCCTGTATTTGTTAATATTTTATCGGGTGTTATGATCTTTGATGGCGTGAATTCGCGTGAAGTAGAAGTGGTGGTTAAGGCAGGGCGGGATGATATAAAGGGTATAGCAGGATTGGAACTTCCGGCGGGTTGGCATTCAAAACCCGAATCCATTCCTGTAGAAATACATAAAAAAGGGGGTGAGCAGCGACTTGTTTTTAATGTTACTGCCCCACAACAGCAAATGGAAGGAAAATTGAAAGCTTTTTTCAATAGTGGAGGACAACACTACGCTCAGGGATTGGTGGAAATCAGTTATGATCATTTTCCCATACAGTCTGTCTTTCCCGAAAGTGCTGTAAAAATAGTGAAACTCAATATCGAAAAAAAGGGAGACCGTATAGGCTATATTCATGGCGCCGGGGACGATATTCCTAAAAACTTGCGCAATATTGGCTATGAGGTTTGGGAAATGAATGATGATGAGATCACAGCCGAAAACCTGACTGGTCTGGATGCGGTGGTATTGGGTATAAGGGCATTAAATACACGTGAACGATTACCTTATGTGATGAATGATCTGCTAAAATATGTGGAAAACGGAGGGACGCTGATCGTTCAATACAATACCAATCACCGTTTGTTGACAGCGGAGTTTTCTCCTTATCCCCTGCAACTTTCACGGGACAGGGTGAGCCGGGAAAATGCTGAAATTACAATCCTGGCTCCCGAACATAGGTTGATGAACTTCCCCAATAAAATTTCAGGTATGGATTTTGAGGGTTGGGTACAGGAAAGGGGATTGTATTTTCCCGACGAGTGGGACAGCAGGTTTATCCCAGTGCTCCAAAGTAACGATCCGGGGGAGTCACAGAAGAAAGGGGGGCTACTTGTAGGCCGGTATGGAAAGGGTTATTACATTTACTCGGGGTATTCCTGGTTCAGGCAGTTGCCCGCCGGCGTTCCCGGGGCATACAGGCTGTTTGCCAATATGTTATCTGTTGGCGCTGAAAATTAACGGTAAAATAGTAATTTAAATAAAAGAACTGAATGGACGAACCAATTGATAAACCTCCTTTTTTTAAATCCTGGAAAGGAATGTATGTGTTTGTAATGTGCGTTTTTGCCGTGCTGGTCTTGTTGTTTTATTTGTTTACAATCACTTATTCATGAGTAGTTTAGACTGGATCATATTACTGGGCACCTTACTGTTTATTGTCGCATACGGTACGTGGAAAACACGGGGCAACCGCAACCTTAATACTTACCTTAAAGGAGGCAATAGCATGAAATGGGCCACCATTGGACTTTCTGTTATGGCCACCCAGGCCAGCGCTATTACCTTTTTATCAACGCCTGGTCAGGCTTTTGAGTCGGGCATGGCGTTTGTACAGAATTACTTTGGGATGCCACTGGCCATCATTATCGTTTGTGCGGTATTTATACCCATCTATTATAAGCTTAAGGTATATACCGCCTATGAGTTTCTCGAACAAAGATTCGATCACAAATCACGGGGATTAGCGGCTTTATTATTTTTAATACAGCGGGGACTCGGGGCAGGCATTACCATTTATGCGCCCGCTATTATCTTGTCCAATGTACTGGAGCTCGATTTGGATTTGATGATTATTATCGTGGGATTGCTCGTCGTTGTGTATACCGTATCTGGAGGCACGAAGGCGGTGAGCCTTACCCAGAAATACCAAATGGGTGTCATCTTTACAGGCATGTTTCTGGCCTTTTTTATTCTGATCAGTAAGCTGCCTGAATTTCTTTCGTTTGGTGATGCCCTTAATGTGGCCGGTAAACTCGGAAAGCTGGAGGCCATTGATTTTTCTTTTGATATTGAAAAGCGTTATACCTTTTGGTCGGGTATTACAGGCGGCTTGTTCTTGTCACTTTCATATTTTGGGGCAGACCAGTCTCAGGTACAGCGTTATTTGGGTGGGACAAATATAACCCAGAGCCGGGTGGGGTTGATTTTTAATGCCCTGCTTAAAATACCCATGCAATTTTTTATACTCTTTGTGGGTGTAATGGTCTTTGTTTTTTATCAGTTTGAAAGGCCACCGGTATTCTTTAATACCAGTGAAATAAATGCTTTAAAAGGTTCGGGTGCCTATGAAGAGGTAAGCAGACTGGATGATCAGTATGGCATTCTTCATGAGGAAAAAAAGAAAAGCATAGAATCGCTGGTGCAGACTTATCATACCGGTGATGAAGCAGCCATATCGGCCAAAGAGGATAATTTGGTAAGAATACATGAAGAAGCTGTAGCTGTTCGAAAAGAAGTGAAAGATGTTTTGATCAGGGAAAACTCCGATGCTAATACCAAAGATTCTGATTACGTATTTATTACCTTTATCATGAATTATCTGCCCCATGGAATCATTGGCCTGTTGCTGGCGGTGATTTTTTCAGCGGCCATGTCTTCAACATCAGGGGAGTTAAATGCCCTCGGGTCTACTACCGTAGTGGATTTTTATAAACGGTACATCAGAAAAAAGGGCAGTGACAAACACTATTTGCAAGCATCGCGTTGGATTACCGCGATCTGGGGTATCATTGCTATTCTTTTTGCGCTGGCCGCCCAGTTGGTTGAAAATCTGATCGAATTTGTAAATATTGTAGGTTCATTATTCTATGGAAGTATCCTGGGTATATTTATGGTGGCCTTCTTTGTGAAATATGTCAAGGGGAATGCAATATTTATAGCGGGTATTTTAGGCCAGTCGTTTGTTCTGTTCATCCATATTTTATCAAGCCAGGGTATTATTAAAATTGGCTATTTGTGGTACAATATACTTGGTGGATTGACGGTAGTAGGTCTTTCTATTATTATACAAGGGCTGATCAATACAGGTAAAGGGAGAGGATAAATTTATCTGTTTGCCTTGAATTGCTCAGCAACCTTCAGGTCTTTACTGCCTTTTATCCATTGATAAAAACCCGTGCCACTCTTTCTCCCCAGGTGTCCGGCCTGTACCATATTGGTCAGCAGGGGACAGGGTGCGTATTTGGGATTATTGAATCCTTCATACAATACTTTCATGATCGCCAGGCAAATATCCAGGCCGATAAAGTCGGCAAGCTGGAGTGGCCCCATAGGATGCGCCATACCCAGTTTCATCACTGTATCTATTTCTCCCACACCTGCTACGCCTTCATGAAGTGCATATATGGCCTCGTTGATCAAGGGCATCAGTAGTCGGTTTGCGATAAAGCCCGGATAGTCATTGACGACCACCGGCACTTTTCCCAGGTTT
>JAOUKJ010000510.1 GCA_029882675.1 Cyclobacteriaceae bacterium | reverse complement strand
GAAAGATTTTCAGGATCAGGAAGTCTGGCATGGATTCAGGCCCTGCAGTGCAGATGGCTTGCCTTATGTGGGCCGGGTGGAAAAATACAGCAATCTTTCCGTGGCCACCGGCCATGCAATGATGGGCCTGAGCCTGGGCCCGGTGACCGGAAAGTATATGACGGAGCAGTTGCTGAAAGGAATGCCCTTGAACCGGCATTTAAAGGTGCAGCGATATGGGTGATCTTTAAAATAAAGACAATGGTGAAAAAAGAGACTCAAATCCATTTCAGCACTTGTAATTGCGGCATTGAAAATATTCCAATCACCAAAAAATTGCCTCAAAGATTTGATCCTATCCCCTCATTATGAATATTTCTCATATTTCGCCACCTTTACACTTTAACTACGTCAGCAAACCATAAACACCATGAAAAACGCAAACCAACTCTGGCTTTTGATTATCATTGGCATAATTTCCTGTGGGCCGCAAGCCGGGCAGGAAAAAACCACTACACTTGCTTATCCGGCCACCTCCAAGGTAGATACCATTGACCATTATTTTAACCAACCTGTGCCAGATCCTTACCGCTGGCTGGAAGATGATAAATCCACCGAAACAGGCGAATGGGTAAAGGCCCAGAACAAAGTAACCTTTGACTACCTAAACAATATAGATTTCAGGGAACAGATGAAAGGGCGTTTAAAGCAACTACTCGACTACGAAAAGATCTCTGCACCTTTTGAGGAAGGACCATACGAGTACTGGTATAAAAATGACGGCCTGCAAAACCACAGTGTACTCTACAGGAAGAAAAAAGGGGCAGAGGAAGAAGAGGTTTTTCTCGATCCCAATGGTTTCTCTGCTGACGGCACAGTGGCCCTTCGTGGGGTCTCATTTACCAAAGACGGCACCCTGTCAGGTCATATGATCACCGAGGGGGGCTCGGACTGGCGTAAAATCATTGTGATGAATACGGCGACAAAAACACGCATAGAGGACACCCTGAAAAATGTAAAATTCTCAGGCCTTTCCTGGCTGAATAATGAAGGTTTTTACTACAGCAGTTATGACAATCCCGAGTCAGGCAGTCAGCTGAGTGGAAAAACGCAACACCACAAGCTCTATTACCACAAACTGGAAACCCCTCAAAGCGAAGATGTATTGGTTTTTGGCGGGGAACAACAACCCAACAGGTACATCAATGGCCTTGTGACTGAAGATCAGCGATACCTCATCGTATCCGCCGCACAAAATACCAGCGGCAACCAGCTCTACATCAGGGATCTCAACCAGCCGGCAAGTGAGTTTATATTGATACAGGACGATTATTTTGCAAGTTGTGAGTACGTAGACAATGATGATGAAAGGCTATACCTGTACACCAACATCGATGCGCCAAACTACCGCCTGGTGGCCGCAGACCTGGCTAATCCGGGCAAGGACTCCTGGGTGGATGTGATACCCGAAAAAGAAAATGTGCTACAGGTCTCCACTGCGGGTGGAAAAATTTTTGCACGCTACCTCATCGATGCAAAAACAGCGGTATTTCAGTATGATATGAACGGACAACCGGAAGGGGAAATAAACCTGCCCGGAATTGGTACTGCCTATGGTTTTGGTGGAAAAAAGGAAGACAAGACACTTTATTACAGCTTTACATCATTCACCTATCCCACCACTATTTACAAATACAACATTGCCGCCAGGATCAGTGAGGAATACATCGCCCCCAAAGTAGATTTTGATCCGGAGATGTATGAAACGAAGCAGGTTTTTTATAAAAGTAAAGATGGTACTGAGATTCCCATGTTTATCGTCCATAAAAAAGGCCTGGAACTCAATGGCACAAATCCATCCTACCTGTATGCCTATGGTGGATTTAATATCAGCCTGACACCCGGGTTTGATCCCTACCGGATTCTATGGTTGGAAAACGGGGGTATTTATGCCCAACCCAACTTGCGGGGAGGTGGGGAATACGGTGAAAAGTGGCATGAAGCAGGCACAAAGCTCAACAAACAAAATGTTTTTGACGATTTTATTGCTGCAGGTGAGCACCTCATCAGTGAAAAATACACCAGTAACGAGTACCTGGCCATTGCAGGAGGATCTAATGGCGGCTTGCTCGTTGGCGCCACCATGACACAACGGCCCGGCCTGGCCAGGGTGGCTCTTCCTGCGGTAGGCGTGCTGGACATGCTGAGGTATAATAAATTTACAGCCGGGGCAGGATGGGCTGCGGACTACGGCACCGCCGAGGAATCTGAAGAAATGTTCAACTACCTAAAGAAATACTCCCCTTACCATGCCCTGAAAGAAGGCGTGAACTATCCGGCTACAATGGTGACCACGGCAGACCACGACGACCGTGTGGTGCCCGCACATTCATTCAAATTTGCCGCCCGTTTGCAGGAATTTCATGAGGGCAATAATCCGGTACTCATCCGGGTTCAGACTAATGCCGGCCATGGATCCGTATCTGTGGATCAGCGCATAGAACTGGCCGCTGACCGGTATGCATTCATCTGGTACAATATGGGGGTAATTCCTGAGTTGGCTAAAGAAAAAATGTAAACGCAATATCAATTGTACTGCTAAATAAATTGACAAACATTGTCCTTAACCATGCATCGGAATAGCCTACATACCGTCAGCGCATTATTGTTTTCACTCGTTGTGCTGGCCTGGCCTGCTTTCGCCGCGGAAGAATTTGAAAAGCAGGCAATAACATTTCATGAAATTATTGAAGAGGCCATCAGGCAGGATACCGGCAGCCCCGTTATTATTAAAAACAGGCGTATAGTACGGAAATACCGGTCCGTAAAATCACTTAGTAAGTTCCTGAGGTCAAAATATGGGGACAATATTTTCAATTCTGAAGGGCAACTGCTTATTAAGCGGGACATCGTGATCAACCAATGCCAGTCTGATCAGGGGCTTGAATGGACGGACATGGTCTTTGAACGATCGCTCAATATCTACTTTTCTACTTTCAATGAGATCGTAGTCAATGGGATCTTCCAACAACTCAACCTGACGGATAACAACACCGGAATGATGCGGGTTATGTCTGCTGACTTTAGCGGAGCAGTGGAGATCAGTAACAACCAGGCCACCTCTATCAAATTGGAGAATAGTATGTTTCGCGGAATGGTAAAAGTGAAGGGGAATGAGCTGAAAAGTGAATTAAGGATCAGTGGCAATCAATTTCAGCCAGTAACAGGTTTTGAATGCACTGTAGTGAACGATACATTGTCATACGGACGGGCTTTTAGCCATAACATTCAGGTTGAGGTGGATAATGCCAGCCAGACCGATCTTGTGATCAACGATAATACCTTTTATGCGACCGATCTGT
>JAOUKJ010000509.1 GCA_029882675.1 Cyclobacteriaceae bacterium | reverse complement strand
AGGTCTCTGGGGCCGCCCTACGCTGGTGAACAATGTGGAGACCTTTGCCCAGGTACCTTTCATCCTCAGAAACGATCTGGAAAAATATACCATCCACGGCACTGCCGAATCCAAGGGCACCAAAGTTTTTGCCCTGGCCGGAAAGATAAACCGGGGCGGACTGATTGAAGTGCCTATGGGTATTTCAATCAGGGAGATCGTAGAGGATATAGGAGGAGGTGTGCCCGACGGGAAAAAATTCAAGGCCGTACAGATTGGCGGGCCTTCAGGTGGATGTATACCCCATTGGCTGGCAGATACACCCGTGGACTACCAATCTTTACGGGAAGTAGGGTCTATGATGGGCTCCGGAGGGCTTATTGTACTGGATGAAACAGATTGCATGGTCGATATCGCCAAATATTTTCTTTCCTTTACGCAGCATGAGTCATGCGGGAAGTGCACTTTCTGCCGGGTGGGTACCAAAAGGATGCTGGATATCCTCAACGCCATTTCAGAAGGAAAGGGAAAAATGAAAGACCTGGAAGAGCTGGAAGGTCTGGCAAAATGGACCAACCAGGGTAGCCTTTGTGGTCTGGGACAGACGGCCCCCAATCCGGTGATTTCAACACTGAAGTACTTCAGGGAGGAATATATTGAACATATCAATGGCCGGTGTCCGACCGGAAAATGCCAGGGCCTGATTAAGTACAGCATTGATGATAATTGCATTGGATGTACCCGGTGTGTACAGAGTTGTCCGGTAGATGCCATCCCTTTTACTCCCCATCAGGTACACACCATAAACCAGGAATTATGTATAAAATGTGACAGTTGTAAAGCGGTTTGTCCGGAAGATGCTGTCTTGGTAAATTGAAATATATGGAGGTAAAAGTAAAAATTGATGGCATAGAAAAGATGATCCTTGAGGGACAGACCATTAATGATGTGCTCAAAGCTGAGGGGGCAGAAATACCGACCATGTGTTATTTTCCCGGGACAGACCATTTCCCCACATGCCTGGTTTGCATTGTCAAAGACCAAAGAACGGGCAGGCTTGTCCCTTCATGCAGCACGAAGGTTGCTGAAGGTATGGACATCATAACGCTCGATGATGATGTGAAAGAGGCCAGAAAAACGGCCCTGGATTTGTTGTTGAGCGACCATGTGGGTGAATGCGACGCCCCCTGCCAGAAAGGGTGTCCGGCCAATATGGACATCCCGCACATGAACCGGCTGCTGGCCAAAGGAAGGTTTGATGAAGCCCTCAAAGTAGTAAAGAAAGACATTGCCCTGCCAGCGGTATTAGGAAGAATATGTCCGGCCCCCTGTGAACGGGCCTGCAGAAGAAGGATGATCGACGAGCCGGTGTCTATATGTCTGCTGAAGAGATACGCGGCCGACCATGACCTGGGCCATGATGAGTGCTTTCTACCCGACATGGATCCACCAAACGGAAAGAAAACTGCTGTTATCGGAGCCGGTCCTGCTGGTCTTGCGGCAGCTTATTTTCTCTTGCAGAAAGGCTATGCATGTACGGTCTATGACAAAAACCCACTGCCCGGCGGTACGTTGAGGTATGAAGTACCTGATGATAAACTCCCCAAGAATGTACTGGATGAAGAAGTGGAAATCATCAAGAAAATGGGTGCTGTTTTTGAGATGGGAAGGGAACTGGCAAAAGATGAGCTGAAAAACCTCCGGAACGAATATGATGGTGTAATAGTAGCTACCGGAGAAGACAATGCCGACTTCGACGGACTGATTAAAAAACACCGCTCTTTCATTGTTGAAAAAAACACCCACAAATCCAATATGGAAGGGGTGTTTGCTATCGGTAGTGCTATTAAGCCCGGCAGGGTGGCCATCCGGGCCGTGGCCCATGGCAAGGAAGCGGCCTATTCCCTCGACCAATACCTCAAGGGAGAGACCATTATTGGTGAACCGCAAATCTTTACCTCTCGCTTTGGCCCGATGATGCAGGAAGAGCACGAGGCCTTTATGTCAGAAGCCGATGAACACCCAAGGGTCGATACAGTAGAGCATAAAGGCTTCACACTCGAAGAAGTGCAATTGGAAGCGGCACGATGTATGCACTGCGACTGTAGGGAAAAGGTAGATTGTAGCCTGCGGGCCAACTCTGAGCTTTATGGCGCTGAGCAGAAAAAGTTTTTCCCAAAAGACAGACCACCTGTTCGGAAATCATATCGAAACGAGCCGATCGTTTATGAACCTGAAAAATGCATCAAATGCGGCATATGCATCAAAGTGACCAAAATGGAAAATGATGCGCTGGGACTGACCTATATTGGAAAGGGATTTGATGTGGAGATAGACGTCCCTTTCAATAATCCGGAGTTTAAAATCCAGGAACAAACAGCCATCATGTGTGCAGAAAACTGCCCCACCGGTGCATTGACGCTGGTGGATAATGTGGAAAAAGTGCCGTTTACTTAAATAGGTTTATGTTTTTTTATGCTACCCAAATAGTATTTATAATCCATAATATTTATGCTAAATCAGCCTGGTGTGCTTGAATCAACCCTCGCTGATCTCCACGCCAAATCTGTCCAGCAGTCCCATTATCCCTGAGAGGGAAAACTTTGCCTGTTTGATTCTGTTGTTCTCCGGGTCGATGCTATAGTTGTAAGCAGATCTGAAATCGGCCTTTTCCAGATTGGTCCGATCAAAGACTGCGGCCCTCAGGTTGCAATTTTCAAAAACGGCCCCGGAAAGATCGGCCTCCGAGAAATCTGTTTCCTGTAATTCACAGCCCATGAAAACAGTCTCTTTGATTTTTAGCTGATAAAAGGAAGAGTGGTCCAGCAGGCAATTTTCAAAAGAGAAGGAGAGCCCGAAGGTATTACACATCTCAAAACGGAGCCCCAACATTTTGCAGCCCAGAAACAGCACGTCTCTCCATAGGGAATTGTTTAGTTTGGCCAGGCTAAGATTACAGGTTTTGAAGGTACAATCAACGAAAAGATAATCGGAAAGGTCTGTTTCTGAAAATGTACAATCACTGAATTCGCAATTTTCGTACTCTCCCTTTGCTAAAGGTTTTTCATTGAAGTCCTTGTGTTTGAAATACTCGTCTGTGATGTAAACCTGCTCCACGGAATTGATTTGGTTGATTTTGGAAAGGTACGGATTTTTGAGTAGTATTCCTTCCCCTGTATTCCGACATTCATCATAGGTTATTGTTTTCATATTTCACAACTGATAGTCAAATGTAAAAAACGATAATTGAGGACAAATCCATGAGTAAAATTGAAGAGCGGATCAATAATGCTGAACATACTTTTACGGCAACAGATAGACAACTCCACAAATAAACAATTCCCCAATTTCCCCATCTTTGACCTATGC
>JAOUKJ010000508.1 GCA_029882675.1 Cyclobacteriaceae bacterium | reverse complement strand
CTTCCTGCTTCCTGCTTCCTGCTTCCTGTCAAAGTCTTGTATTCAGTACATTATTATATATCGACCCAAAGGTATAGCTCAGCCCACCTCCCACGTAGAGGTCGTAGGCAGTGGCCACTTGCTTTTGTTGCAGTAAGACGTCTTCCAGTGAAGCCTCTCCTTTGGGGAGGTAAATTTGATCACCAATAATTTTAAAATTCACATTGATACGTACTGACAGGCCTTTAAATATCCTCACTGAACTATTGTTGTTTATTTCCAGCCTGTTTTTATTAATGTCTTTTAAAAAATGCGAACCTCTGATGCTGCTGTATATGCTACCCCAGGGCTGACGGTATCTTACGTTTAAGGTGATAGACTGGCTGCCAAAAGTATCGCCTAATTTATTGAAAATTGATTCTTCATAGTAATTCTGTATGGAATAACTGACACGGTATGCCAGTGTAATTTCTCTTCTCAAAACTTGAGAATAGGGAAAGAGACTGTATTCCAGAGCAGGGCCTAAATAATACCTTTCTTTTAAGTTACTGTAGGTGCTGGTATAAAATCCTCCTGAAAGGCCTGATGACCAGTGGTCACCCATGCTTTTTACTACACGGCTGTTTAATGAATGTCTGTGTGTATTTCTATAGATGATGTTCGAAGAATCAGCGAAAACCTTTAACTCATCAAAGTTGAGTTGGAGATTTGTTCCAACGCGCCATTCCTCAGTTACACGATCGGCTTCAAGGCCGGAACGAAGTACAAACCTTTTCCTGTTTTGTTCTTCATCCAGGCTGCCGTTGGCGTAGATGTCAAACAGCCAGTTTCTCCAGGGATCCTTTCCGGTGGCCTGGTTTTTATTGGTGGGCTTTTCCTTAAGGGAAATATCAAGTTTTTCTCCCAGGTCTGTGTGGACAAGGTAGGAGACCAACCCTCGTTCAATACTTTTTGTCAGGCCTTTTCTTATTTCATCTTCTGTTTCAGTAGTCAGTGCAATAAATTGAAATTGGTTGTTGATCCCTTCATAGTCGTTTCGACCAGTGAAGGAAAGATCGTAGATGTGGCCACCTGAGCTGGAATACTGCCGGGTGATAAATACATGAACCTGAGCCTCCAGCTGATCTCTGACGTGGTTTACGTAATCTATTTCTTGTCTGATGTAATTAATGTCACACCCTCCCTGGCAGTCGATAAACACTTCCATGAGGTCAGCAGCCTGGTCTTCCTTTCCCTGGGCTTTGACCTGTTCATTTGTGGTAAATAAAAAAACTATAAAAATGAGTAGCCAAAGATTAAAAGATAAAGACACGTAATTGGACATATGAATTATTTAGAAACTGTAGTTTTAAAAATTATTTATATTTTTTGGATTATTGTTCGCCATTTGAATTGAGGGTCACCAATTTTAGCCACAAAATTACAAAAAAAGGACCGTAATTTTGAATGGATCACCGAAAAATGGGCAGAATTTTGGATGAATAGTTAAAATCGGCAGATATTTTGAAATTTGGAAAGGTGAGAGGTGTTTATGTTGGCTGAGAATCCCAGTCCATTTATTTTAGGGCTTAAAATGTTTAAACATTTAAAAAGTATTAATTTTGTGATTAACTATGAAAGAGAAATTAAAACACATATTTATCGTAGGATGGCTTCTTACCTTAATGTCTTGCGAGTATATTATTGATCCCGCCATGGTGGATTGCTCACAGACCAGCCTGAAAGTCACAATTGGATCGGTCACCGGAGCCAGTAGTTGCAGTGTTGCCGATGGTAGTGTGTCTGTACTGGCAAGTGGAGGGAGTGAAAGTTACACTTATAAGCTGGGGGTAGGTGGTTCTTACCAGTCGTCTGCTTTGTTTGATAATCTACCTCCGGGTATTTACGAAATTTTTGTAATGGATGTGGTGGGATGTGAAACTTCCATTATTGCCACGATTGGGGCACCGGGTGGGGTAACCATCACGGATGTTTTAGTGACAGATGCCAGTTGTGGACAGAATGACGGGGCCATCACTGTGACGGCCACAGGTGGGGCAAACCTGATGTACAAGCTGGACAATGGTACATATGCCGCAACCTCTTCTTTCAGTAACCTGGCAGCAGGCAGTTATACGATTACAACAACAGATAATTCAGGTTGTGAATTTTCAGCTACAGCCATAATAAAAAGCGGTGTCCCTTTTGCTAATATCAAGGCGGTAATGGCTGCCAGTTGTGCAGTGGCAGGCTGTCATGTAGCAGGTGGACGTAAGCCTGATTTTACGATAGATGCCAATATCATCAGCAGTGCAGACGGGATAAAGTTTAAGACCGGTAACGGCACCATGCCCCCGAAAAACTCAGGATTAAAGTTGTCAGCTGCTGAGGTGGCAGCGATTGCATGCTGGGTTGATAGTGGTGCCCAGGGTAATTAGCACACTAGAGATTGCTATTAAAAATACGTTTATGAATTACATACTATTATGAAAATATTAAAGATAGGGCTTTTACTATTATTGCCAATGGCGGTTTTCGGCCAGAAATACAAAACTTCAAAGTCTGAGGTAGGATTCTTTTCATCTGCGCCACTGGAAGATATCACGGCCAGCAATAAATCGGCATTGGGGATGTTCAACACCTCCAACAGCCAGATTGCTTTTTCTATTCCCATTGATAAATTTAAGTTTGAAAAATCCCTGATGGAGGAACATTTCAATGAGAAATATATGGAAACGGAAAAATTTCCACGTGCCACTTTCAAAGGTAATCTTATTGGCTATAAAGCGGGTACACCTGAACAGCAGGTGACGGCACAGGGAGTGTTGAAAATTCACGGTGTTGAAAAGAATGTGGAGATAAAGGGGACAGTAAAAAAGAAGGGCGCCAAATTAATAATGGATGCTGAATTTTCAGTGGCTCTGAAGGATTATAATATTGAAGTACCCGAGCTTTTATTTCAGAAAATAGCCGAAGTCGTTGAAGTAACAGTGTATTTTGAATTTGAAAAAAATGATTAGATATTTTTATTTCGTCTTTTTGTTAACCCTGCCATATAGTGTTTTTTCGCAGGACGATATGCTGGAGCTTTTGGAGGATGAACAAGCCAGTGAGCAACGAAATGTTAATGCCACTTTTAAAGGCTCCCGGCTTATTAACGGCCATACAGTGAAGACCCGGGCTAAAGGAGAGATGGATTTTCTTATTTCTCATCGGTTTGGCATGCTAAATTCCGGTCTATATGAATTGTTTGGCCTGGATAACTCCTTCATCAGGCTGGGTTTGGATTATGGCATTACTGATGATTTGGATATCGGAATTGGGAGGAGTTCGGTAGACAAGACCTATGATGGATTTATTAAGTACAAGGCCCTGAAGCAAACCAGTGGCA
>JAOUKJ010000507.1 GCA_029882675.1 Cyclobacteriaceae bacterium | reverse complement strand
TCATATCTTTCGTCCATTGAGGATATGATATCTTTGTTTTCAGATAAGATTAAAAGTCGAAATAGTGTATATCCAATCCGTTTATTTCCATCAATAAATGGGTGATTCAGCAATAAACTTTCAAGAATAGCAGCGGCCTTCTCTTCAATTGAAGGATATAACTCCCGGCCATCAAAAGTTTGAAATGGTCTGGAAAGAGCAGATTCTAACATTTCCTTGTCGCGCAGGCCTTGAATACCGCCAAACTCCTGAATTAATTTTTTATGAATAGTGAGGACCTGATCAATATCCAACATTATCCTACTTAGCTAGTCGATGTAACAGCTCCCTGTCTTCCTTCAGAATTTTGTTAAAGTTTTTTTTCAGATCAATAGGGCTGACCGATTCCGCGCTTTTAAATAATTCATATAACTCCTCCAGCACACTGTCAGGCAGTTTGTCTATCAATTTATTGATCTCATTTTTTACTTCTGTCCTTGTCATATTACAAAGATATAAAAATATTTTAGAGGAATACAGGACACCAATTGATATAATCCCTAAAATCCGCAAGCGTATTTTGGGGATTAAAGAAAAAGATGTTTTTCCGCCCCCGGGGGCGGAAAAACATTTAAAATACATTTTTTTAGTGCACTTGAATAAGTGAGTAACCTTTAGATTAAAAACGGCGTATTCGGTTCTATTTAAAACATTATTTAATGTTTATGAAAGCCGCCTGCGGATTTAAGGTAATCTACTGTTTAGTCCATCTCATTCATTATAATATTTGCTAATAATTTAGCCCAGTGCAGCAAACGTATTGTATCGACCTTCGTGAGGCCCTCCATCATATGGGCGAGATCACCGGGGAGATCACCAATGATGAAGTGCTGGGCAGTATCTTTTCTAAGTTTTGTATTGCGAAGCGACTCTGAGAAGGGGAAGCCTCCTTACCTCTTTACTACACTACCTCCCTGGATTCTTTCATTACTTCCCCAGGGCCTTCAGTGTCTTCTCCAGCTCCTGCATCTCGTCCCTGTACCGGGCCGCTTCCATGAAATTGAGCTCGCGGGCCGCTATCTCCATGTTGTCCCGGGTAGTATCGATCATGTTTTGTAAATCGCTTTTGCTCATATAGGGGATAAGGGGGTCGGCAGCAATGGATGGGTTTTCGTTATCCACATAGTATTTTGGCCGGGCTTTTCCCGTATCGGCAACATTGGTCTGGAAAATAATTTCTTCCTTCGATTTGATGATGCTTTGAGGTGTTATTCCGTGTTTTTCATTATACGCTGTCTGAATACTTCGACGCCGGTTGGTCTCATCAATGGAGGCCCGCATACTCCCTGTGATGGTGTCGGCATACATAATCACTTTGCCATTGACGTTACGCGCTGCCCGTCCAATGGTCTGGATCAGTGAACGCTGGTTTCGCAGAAACCCTTCCTTGTCTGCATCGAGAATGACGACGAGGGATACTTCCGGCAAATCAAGGCCCTCACGAAGTAAATTTACCCCGACCAATACGTCAAAGATGCCCAGGCGAAGTTCCCGCAATATTTCCACGCGATCCAGTGTATCGACTTCAGAGTGAATATACCGGCATTTTACCCTTGCACGTTCCATGTATTTGGTCAGTTCTTCTGCCATTCGCTTCGTAAGCGTAGTTACCAGTACCCTTTCCTTCTTCTTACTCCGTTCATCAATCTCTTCCAGTAAATCATCAATTTGGTTGATGCTGGGTCTGACTTCAATCTCCGGATCAAGCAGCCCCGTGGGGCGGATTATTTGCTCTACAACGACGCCTTCTGACTCACGAAGTTCATAATCTGTCGGTGTAGCACTCACATAGACCACCTGGTTTATCATGCCCTCAAACTCATTAAAAGTAAGCGGCCGGTTGTCCAGCGCAGAAGGCAACCGGAAACCGAAATCAACCAGATTCATTTTGCGCGACCTGTCACCGCCCCACATGGCTTTGACCTGTGGCAGGGTCACATGGCTTTCGTCAATAATCATCAGGTAGTCATCGGGAAAATAATCGAGCAGGCAAAAGGGCCGGTTCCCGGCTTTTCTCCGGTCGAAATAGCGGCTGTAGTTTTCCACACCACTGCAATACCCCAGTTCCCTGATCATTTCCAGGTCGAACTCAGTGCGTTCTTTGAGTCTTTTTGCTTCCAGTAGTTTCCTTTCGGATTCAAACATATTGATCTGCAACACCAGATCGTCCTGTATTTCATGAAGAATGGTAGGCAGCATATCTTTTCCCGTTACAAAGAGGTGGGCCGGAAATATGTTTACAGACTGCTCGGTAGAAATCCGTTTGCCTGTATTTGGTTCTATTTGTTGTATTTCTTCGATTTCATCACCCCAGAAAAATATACGGTAGGCAAAGTCCCCATAAGCCACAAAGACATCCACCGTATCGCCTCTAACACGGAATGTGCCGCGGGTGAAATCAGCTTCAGTTCTGTTGTAAAGGATATCGACCAGCCCATGCAGTAGCCTGTTGCGGGCCATTGTTTCTCCTTTTGTTATAGAAATTACATTTTTACCAAATTCTTCCGGGTTTCCAATACCATAGATGCAGCTGACAGAAGCCACAACAATGATATCCCTACGGCCTGTAAGCAGTGATGATGAAGCACTTAATCTTAACTTTTCGATTTCATCATTTATGGATAAGTCCTTTTCAATATACAGGTTGGAAGTAGGGATATAGGCTTCCGGCTGATAGTAGTCGTAGTATGATATAAAATACTCCACAGCGTTTTCGGGGAAAAAGCGCTTAAACTCCCCGTACAGCTGGGCTGCGAGTGTTTTGTTATGGCTAAGTATAAGTGTGGGCCTGTTGGTTTGGGCAATGACATTGGCCATGGTGAATGTTTTTCCCGTACCTGTTGCTCCAAGAAGGGTTTGAGTAGGTTCACCTCTATTGACGCCCTCTACAAGTTGTTCTATGGCTCCGGGTTGGTCGCCAGTAGGTTCGTAATCACTGATGAGTTTAAATTTCATAACAGCTTTTTGCCGCCGGGGGTTTTATTCATTCCATATGTCCCAGGATTTTTCTGCCTGAAGATGTAACATCTCCAGGCCATTCTTAACCCTGGCCCCATATTCCCGTCCTTTTTGCATGAACAAAGTATCGAGGGGATTATAGACAAGATCGTAAAGATAATATTTTTCATTAAACTTTTCGTAGGGGAGTGGCGGACAGGAAGAGGTATTGGGAGACATGCCCAGCGGGGTAGTATTTATAATCAAACGATGGGTATTTATCAGGTCATCTGTTTGAGCCAACCGGGTGTAGTTTATTTCCCCTTTTGTTCTGGATACCTTAATGTAGGGGATGTTCAATGTATCAAGGACAGCCCAT
>JAOUKJ010000506.1 GCA_029882675.1 Cyclobacteriaceae bacterium | reverse complement strand
TATATTTTCTGCCAATTTTTTTAAATCAGCAACACGCATGCTGTGATAAGATGTATCTTGAGACGGTACATTTTTCCATTTAGAAGCCGGACTTACAAGCTTTGTTTCAATATTTAAAATAGTGAGTGCCTGCTCCCTGGCCACTTCCTCATCAAGACTAAGGTGACCAAGCAGTTCCGTTATATATTCGATGTAAGCCATACGGATACGATCATATTCATCACCTTTTTCCAAATAATATTCCGGTCGGGGAATGCCCGTTTTTCCAGCGTATATATTGATGGCGTCTTGATGGTGGTTTTTATCGCCCGGCTTTAAACCGACTTCAAAAAACAGACCGCTGACCTTTTGTTGATATTCTGCAAAAAAAACGGCCATTTGTCTTTCATTCTCCATCCGTTCAATTTTATTAAGAAAATCCCCTACAGGTAAAAGTCCATCACGCTCAGCCTTAAGGGAGTCCATACCCAGGGTATAGAAACGAACTGCTTTCCACATGTCTGACCTTTCCTGATAAGGATTATTTCCGGCACTAAAATCGAGTAACTGTCTGACAGCTCTCCGGGAAGACGATTTCAACATATCAATATGATCCCATTTGTGAGAACCGGAAGGCACCGCTGTCGTCTGAAGCCACTTATTATTTACAAAGTGGTAAAAATCTTCCTGAATATGAATGGTGCTGTCCACGTCTGGAAATTCTATAGAAATGGGTTTTTGCTCTTCGGTAACAGTATCATCCCCGGCACAGGCCGCCATGAATATAATAAATAATACGGTTGGAATTATTTTTCCGCTGGACATGATTTATGAATAATCATGCAATAAAATTAATACAACTATATAATACAACATAACCTCTATATTCCGCTGTAATTCCATTGCAAATGAAAATCCATTTATTTCCATATAGTCCAATATGGTAATTTATTGTAGTTTTATCACCGGGAAACCTGTTTGCCAACTTTAATAAAAACGGGAATAATGATACACAAGATACTTGCACCCTACCACCTGAAACATACGGATGTTACCCGGATGGAAGGCTATGACAGTTTAAACTACAAAGTAACTACTGAGCACGGCAATTGTTACGTACTAAAGCATTATGTTACTCCTCAGGCCTATGAGCTGGTTAATGCCGAGACAGAGGTGCTAAACACCTTAAAAGGAAGATTGAAGATCAATGTATCCAGGCCACAAACCACAGAAAAAGGTTATATACACGTTTACGAGGACAAAACCTTTTCAAGGTTATTGACATACATCCCGGGGATATTTTTAGCTGAAGCAGAACACAACTCATCACTTATAGTTGATTTTGGTCATCAGGCAGCCAGGTTGGATCTTGCCCTCAAAGGGCAACAAAAATCAGCCATACAGGCCAGACAATCCATATGGGATATACAACACTGTTTACTTAACTCACCAAAGGCAAAATATATCGAAGACGTACAACACCGAAAGCTGGTGGATTATTTTTTCGGGATGTTCAGACAGTTTGTCCTGCCGGCACTTCCTGCACTGAGAAGCCAGCTCATCCATGCTGACCTTAACGACTGGAATGTTTTGGTGAAAAATGATAAAATTGAAGGATTTATTGACTTTGGCGACATGGCCTGGTCACCATTGATCAATGAGGTTGCTATTGCACTGACCTACCTGATGTTCAACAAGGAAAATCCCATAGATACCGCTACGGCCTTTATAAGTGGCTATACTCAAGAATTACCCCTGACCGGGCAGGAGGTTGATCTTCTTTACTACCTTATACCTGCCCGCCTGGGAATAAGCGTGTGTAATTCAGCGGAAGCAAAAGCAAAAGGTGGTGACACTGATTACATTCTCATCAGTGAAGCGCCAGCCTGGGCACTACTAAAAAAGTGGTTTACGATCAACCCGGTATCTTTCAGCAACTCCATGCGAAAAGCAGCAGGACTACCTGCAAAGGATTACAAGGAAAAAAGAAAGACACTCCTTAAAAAACGTGAAAAACACCTCAGTAAGGCCTTAAGCCTAAGCTTCTCCTCCCCCATATATATGAAGAGCGCTGCCTTCCAATACATGTATGGCTATGACGGAAATACTTACCTGGATGCATATAATAACATACCCCATGTAGGGCATAGCCATCCGCAAATCTCTGAGGCAATCACCCGCCAGGCACACCAGCTTTACACCAATACCCGCTATTTGTATGATTCACTGATCAACTACAGCGAAAAGCTTTTGACCTATTTTCCCGAAAAACTGAATAAAGTATTCTATGTCAATTCAGGCAGCGCTGCAACTGACCTGGCTATACGTTTGGCCAACACCTATACGGGACGCCATCATGTCCTCATCCATGAACACAGTTACCATGGACATACCAATACGGGCATCAACATCAGCGCTTATAAGTTTGACGGTAAAGGAGGCCAGGGATTACCCAAAGGCGTCACCAAACTACCTTTGCCCAAAATATACAACGGCATCTTTGAAAACGGCACCCAATATGCCCGCGAGGCCATTAAAACCGTGGACACCCTCCTTGCAGCGGGTACAGTACCTTCTGCATTTATAGCCGAGCCTATTTCCGGTTGTGGTGGACAAGTGCCCCTGGCCCCGGGTTATCTTGAAATTCTAAAGAAGCAGCTGGATAAATCGGGTATTGTGACCATAATGGATGAAGTACAGACCGGGTTTGGCCGTTCCGGAGATTTTTTCTGGGCCTGGGAAAATTATTCTATCATTCCCGATATCGTAGTTTTGGGCAAACCCATGGGGAACGGACACCCCATCGGCGCCGTTGTCACCACTTCTGAAATAGCCCTTGCATTTGAAAATGGCATGGAATTTTTCAGTTCATTTGGTGGTAATCCTGTTTCAGCAGAAGTAGCTTTAGCGGTTTTAAATGTCATTGAAGAAGAAAATTTACAAAATAATGCCCGGGAAACCGGTTCCTATTTCAAGGCGGAGTTGAAAAAACTGGAGCACCCTGAAATAGGTGATATCAGGGGGCCTGGCCTCTTTCTTGGCGTGGAATTGGTCAACCCTGATACCGGCATGCCTGCTACCGAACTGGCAGCTTTCACTAAAAATCAGCTGAAAAAAAATAATATTCTGACGGGGACGGATGGCCCATTTGATAATGTATTAAAGATAAAACCACCGCTGTGTTTCACCAAGGGCAATGTAGATACTTACATTACTGCACTTGATCAGGCTATTAAAACCGGAAAAGCAGCAAAAATATAAATTTCACGATCCCATACTTTGTCCATTCACTGAAAAATGATCCCTACTCCGCGATATTGAAGTGGAGGGTGTTGCATTTTCCAGGCCCGGCCTCAGCGCGGGGATGATACCGTTGGC
>JAOUKJ010000505.1 GCA_029882675.1 Cyclobacteriaceae bacterium | reverse complement strand
CGTCAGCATCAAGAACCACCGGCCAGTGGAAGGCTGTCAGTATTTTTTTCAGGGCATCGGCTGATGCTGCTGAAGTGCCCATGCCCGGGCCTATACCCAGTGCTGAATAGCTGTCGGTATCCGGAGCGCTGGCAAGTTCGCGCTCGCCTTTTTCATCCACAATGACCATGGCTTCAGGGCAGGCCGTCTGGAGTATCTCATAACCGCAATGTGGAATAAAAGCAGTGAGTAGTCCAATGCCGGATCGCAGGGTTGCCCTGGCGGCCAACACCATTGCGCCAATTTTCCCATAACTACCCCCGATGAGCAATCCGTGTCCATACGTGCCCTTGTGGCTGAATTTTTCACGTGGACTAAAATAAAACTTCACGCCTTTTTTTGTGAGTGTATAATACGGGGTTTTGCAGTTTTGCAGGAAGTTTTCGTTTAACCCAATATCCACCACTTGCCATTCACCAACACAGGCAAAGTTCTCAGGCATGAAAAAGGCGAGTTTGGGTCGCTGAAAAGAAACCGTATGCTGCGCCCTGACTATGGCACCGGTTGAGGTTTTATCAGCAAAAAGACCGGAAGGAATATCAATAGCTACGCGAATGGCCGAAGGGGCATTGATCTGATCGATTATGCGGGCATAGATCCCCTCGGGAGGTCGGCTGAGGCCTGACCCAAAAAGGCCATCGATGATAATGTCCGTGTTAAATGAAGTTAGATCATCTTCAATGGAAATAATTTCCTTTTCCCGCTCGAGTCTTTGGTAGTTGACCTTAAAATCAGAAGAACCGTTTTCCGGGTTGCCAGCGACATAGGTTCGGACGAGGTAACGTTTTTCTGTCAGCATTCGCGCAATACCCAGGGCATCCCCGCCGTTGTTTCCCGTGCCTGCAATAATAGAAATCGTCATATCGCGCGTAAACCGGGACGTGAACCATTGCATAAAAGCGTTACAAGCCCGTTCCATCAAGTCAATAGAAGCAATGGGCTCATGGGCAATGGTGTAGGCATCGGCCTCCCTTATTTTTACTGCGGATAAAATACCGATCATCGCTGTATTGTTTTGTTGCTAAGTAAGTTAATCATTGGGTGGGAGAAGGACAATATATAAAGGCAATATTTGTGAATGCGGTATTTTTTCCATCCGGAAGGGGTGGATTATTATAGCAAAGTATACTAAAAGGATGGAATCAGGGAGGTGGAAAAAGCAGGGCTAATATCTTCCCTCTTACTTCATCTTAAACACATACTCCCCGCTCACCGCCTCGGCTCGGCCACCATTGTGGATCGTGTCGTCGAAGGTGAAGGTCATGGTGAGGGCGGTCTCTGATACGCTGATGGACACTTCCAGACCGTCGTCGCGCACCACCTTGTTGATGTTGACCGCATCACCGTCCTGGGCAAAGTCCCAGGTACCGGAGGTCGGCCAGGGGCCCGGGGAAAATGCCCCCGAGGTGCTGTAGGTCTTGTTGGCCGTAACAGTCAGCGAAAAACCTGACCAGTCGGCGGTGCGGTCTTCGCTGCCCCCAAAGGTGACGCTTTCTACATTCCAGGTTTTTGAAAGTCGGGTAACCTGTTGCTCTTCCGGTGATGGTGCGTCGTCAACGGGCTTTTTGCAACCATTCATCAGGAAAAGGGAGGCCACCAATAGGATGATAGCCAGGGTAGAGGTTGTTTGTGTTGTTTTTTTCATATCGTTATTGCGTTTTGGTTTGGGGCGTTGGTAGGGCCGATTCATGAATCGGCCTACCAACGTCCGTTTTTTTGTTGGGGAATAGGGACAAAACATGTTTTGCCCTTACATCCCTCTTTTCTTTATATCGTTACATCTTTATCGCATTACCTCTTTTTCACGATATTCATCATCTGTTTCTTCTCCCCCTCGATCACGATGAGGCGGTACAGGCCGTCGTCCAGGCCATTGAGGTTGATCATATACCGGGTATCTCGGGTATGGATGTTGCGCACCTGGCGGCCCTGGCCATCGTAGAGCATGATGCTGCGATCGGCAGCAGTGGGCCATGACAGGTTGAGCCTGTCGGCAGTCGGGTTTGGATATACTTCCATCCCTTCTATCTTCAGGTCTTCAAGGCCAAGCACTTCGTTGATCACCAATACGCCGGTGGTCTCTCCGCTGTAGTTCACCGCGTCGATGGTCACTACCACATCGTAGCTGCCGGGGGCCGAAGGGGCCGTGGCACTGCCGTTGTAGGTGATGGTGTAGTTCAATCCATCGGGGTTGGTGGTGACCGTGGGTGACTTGGCCGTTTCATCGCTTTGGTGTTCCAGGTCAGTGAGCGTGACTGTTGCCGTGGTCGGAGTGATGATGAGGGTGCCGTTCACATAAGTGAAATCGTAAGCATCGTCTACGCCGCCGGAGGCCATGATGGCATAAGTACCTGCGTCGCTGGTTTCTGTGGCGGTTGTGGCCGCGGTGGGTGGTGTGTCGATGGCGGTGGCGTCGTCGGTGCCGGCAAAGCCGGTGTAGGTGATGGTGAAGGCAAGGTTGGCCGTACCATATACACGTGTCTGGTCAGTCAAAGTGGCGGTGAGCATGAGTTTATCCACTGTACCGTCACAATCATTGTCTTTACCGTCGGCCAGGGCAGGGGCGCCGGGATAAACGTCTTTGTCGGTATCATCACAGTCACCACTGGTGGCCGATTCTCCAGCTCCGGCAGTAGCATTGGCCGAGGTGACCGTGGTTGCCGACCCGTGACCATCGCCGTCCTGGTCTTCATACCAGGTGTAAAGTCCATCGCCATTGGCGTCAATGCCGCTACCCGCTACATCTATGGCATCGGGGTTTTGTGTAGCATCGGCATCATTGTGGTCGGTATTGTCGGCCACATAACCCGTAGGTTGTAAGCAAGACTGCTGACTGGTGTTCGGGTCGCCAAAACCATCGACGTCAGTATCGGCGTACCAGACCACCTCAGGGTTAATTGCAACATTATTATCATCACAATCATCGGATGTTGTCGATTCGCCTGGACCGGCTAGGGTATTTGTAGATGTCACTGTTGTGGTAGAACCAAAGCCATCACCGTCAGCATCTTTATACCATGTATATTGGCCGTCGCAGTTGGCGTCAATGCCGCTGCCGGCCACATCTGTACCGAAAGGTTTTACATCGGCTTTTGCATCGTCACAGTCGGTGTTGTCCGTCACATAACCTGCGGGTTGAAAACAGGCTTGTTGCCAAGTACTGGGGTCTCCAAAGCCGTCGGCATCGGTGTCTGCATACCAGGTATTGGTGGTTATTGAAGCGTTTCCGTCGTCGCAGTCATAGGAATTGTCGGCCTCCCCAACCGCTTTAATTTCACTTGTTGAGGAAACCTCTACCGTAGAACCAAAGCCGTCCCCA
>JAOUKJ010000504.1 GCA_029882675.1 Cyclobacteriaceae bacterium | reverse complement strand
AACCACCGGGTCGGAAAAAACAAAAACCTCCATTTGATACTTCGGGCTCTGCCCCGGAGTAGTTCATTAATTTATTGGTCACCGGGGAAATTACGCGCTACAAACTGATGGTAAAATTCCTTAAACTCCTCACCTGAAGATTCCTCCATTTGGGAAAGATAAATGCTTAAGGCATCGGCCAAAAGCCCTTCATATTCAAAGAAAAAAGCCAGGAGCATGCGGTTTAAAGGGGATTCTGCCTGGCGGTTGATGAGGCTTATTTTTTCTTGTATTTCCTGTTGTTTCTCCCCTGACAAACGCCGGATACCATGCATAGACGACTTCACTTTGTGATCTGCCTGCAGTGTCACCTCAATAAAAAGGTGCTGCTGACCCGAAAATGCGGGTTGATCCAGCGAAATATTTTTTCTTTTTCCATTTGTGGCCTGTTCGTATAGCAGATCGTTAAAAAGGTCGTATACTTTTATAATAACGTCCTGGTTATCATGTACCGGGTCAACACTCCACTCCAACCGGAGTTCTTTTCCAAATATTTCACCTTTTTCAGGTAAAAGCAGATGAACATTGTCCGCTGTTCCGCGGTGCTGCCTGGACCCTACTTCCTGCCCTGCTACCCCTTCGGTCGTATTCAAAACAAATTCGGTATAATGATTGCCAATGCCTTTATTTCCTTCCTTTAGCCTTTCCATCAGGTAATCAATGGAATACGTTCCGGCAGTCTTTACTTCAAGCGGATTGCCCGTAACATGGATGAGGCCTAAATAAGCATTTTCTACTACTTTCACCTGCCCCCCTCTGACCAGGCTTGTACCTGATATAATTCTACCCCAGTCCCTTTCCGGTGCATTGCGATAGAGATTATTACCCTTGTTGACCAGCACTTTAAAATCATAATCACGCGCTTCAATAGTTTGGCCAACAAAAAACAACCAAATGAATAAAAAAGCGAAAAACCTCATAGGTTGACGAACTGTTGTAGGGTACAAGTTAGCAAAACCTTTCCAAACAACCATAATCAGGATTAGTTGTTTCAGGGCGATTTGATTTTATTTTGAATACGGATCTGACCAGTCGTATGTCGACTACGGGAATGACATCAGGTAGTCCATCCAACGAACTAACCCGGGGCAAGTGAAATTTTCAAAATGAAATTGCCCTAATGTTTTTTATAGTCCTCCAGTAATTTCTTCACATGCAGTGTTTTCCGGAGCACAGCGAAGGCGGGGTCTTTTTCAAAATATTTCCATTCACAAAAGCCCTGTTTGAACGACTGCTCCAGCCAGTGCAAGGCCTCTTCGTCCTTTCCCATTGTGGCAAAAACCTGAGCCAGCTCATAGGGGTGGCGGTAAAAGAGATCACCACTGGAGATCATATCCCTATTGACGTTCAGTTTGGTCTCCAGCATGGCTCCGGCCGGATCACCAATACCTCCCTGAACATAAATCCAGGCAATCAGGTTGTTGAAATAGGGAATATAAAAGTAATTTAACTCCCGGCCTTTCAGGGTGTTAAGTAGCTTTTCTGCAGGGATATCGAGTTGGAGCGTGTCACCACTGAGTACCTCATAAGCAAAATGGAGCATTTCACCTGTGGCATCCTGTCCAATTGCTCCCAAAACGTTGGCTATGGTTTGGGCCTCTTCCTGGTCTCTGTACAAAGCAGCCAGCATCCATTTCAAAAAGAGTGAATTGACATGTTTGTCATTGATTTCCAGGGCTTTGTCCAGATAGGCCAGCGCTTTTTCCTGATCACCCATCCGGTACCACGTGTCACCAAGACTATACCACAACCCATAGTCCATGGGGTGGATATGCTGTACTCTTTCAAACAACAGCCGGGCCATTTCCAGTTGTCCGGTATTATTGTATATCCTGCCCAGGTTGATGACCGCCTCAATATTGAGGTCTGTATTGACGGCCTGTGCGTATTCTTCAATGGCGCGTTGCGTGTCCCCTTTTATCGAATAATAAAGCCCCATGGATTTATGGCCCCGGCTATCATAGGGATTGGACTGTAGCACGAAATTAGCATGCATATAGGCCGAATCGAGCCACAGGTCCCGGAATGGCCGTTGGCGGGCGGCCTGGCTGTACGCATCGCTCAGACCGGCATGGGCCGCCAGTAAGCCGGGATCAAGCGCAATGGCCTTCTTGTACAGGGCAATGGCCCTGATGTAATCTTCTGTGGTATATCCGGAATAATGTTGGCGGCCTTTGATGTAGTAATCATAAGCCTCCATGTTTTCTGTAGGCACGGCGCTGATCTGCCTGGACTCATCCTGGGAGAGGCCTGTTTCCATTACCCCGGCAATTTCCCTGGCCATTAGGGTTTGAGTAGCAAACAAGCCGGACATACTGCAGGTATAGGTTTTTGCCCATATCTGTTCGTCGGCAGGAGCCTCATTGAGGTAGACATTTATCCGCACCTGGTCTCCTTCACGCATTACCGTACCGGTTACAATGTAAGCCACGTTCAACTCCTTCCCCACTTGTGAAAGGGGAATATTTTTATCCCGGTAATGCTCTGCCGAATTTTTGGCAATCACACGGTCAAAACCACCAATCATCCCCAGCTTAATGAGGACGTCTTCCATCATGATGTCAGCGAAATACCGGTCATCTGTACTGCTGCCAGGGGTATCAAACGGCAAGACAGCAATCGACCTTTCACTGATGACCGGGGAAGACATCAGCATGTTGAAGATAAAATACACCGCAACCAGCATCGACAGCAAAATCCCGGCACCGAAAATCATTTTTTTTGATGCAGAAGATACACCATTTGCGAGTCGCTTTTCACCAGGAATTTCCTGAAACATTCCTTTCATGCTGACCTTGTTGTCCCTGTTTTGTATGCCACGTATGATCTCACGAATAGCATTGGCTGTTTTGTTGACCTGGTCGCGGTAGTTGATATCGTATCGGTTTCTCTCCGGGTGTGTCTCCACAGGCCCCAATGGCCGGTTTACACCCTGTGAGGCATATACAAAAACCAGCGGGCGCAAGGTTATACACAGCTCTTTTTCAAAAAGTCCCTGGTCTTCTTCATCCAGGTCATGGATTTGAACAGGCAGTATACGACATGCTACGTTGCCATCAGCCAGGTGGATCTTCATCCCGAAGTCATCGTTTTCCGCCTGTGACTTAAAGGCCATCAGTTCATGCTTCCAGGCAAAACAGTCCGGATCACAATAGGTGCGGGAAATGATGGGTACAAACACCAGACATTTGGTTTTTGAAGCCAGAGAACCATCCACATCGTGCGTTTCATGCAGGCCATCGTGGGGATTCTCATCGAAATAGACCGTTATATTCTCTTTAAAGGTAGCGTCCAGCTCATTTTTCAATGCCTTTACAGATCGGA
>JAOUKJ010000055.1 GCA_029882675.1 Cyclobacteriaceae bacterium | reverse complement strand
GGGAGTTTGAAGTGCGGGAACTGTAGTCCGTGCAACCTGAAAAGTATTTCGAAAATCCACGATAAATTAAAAAAACTATCCGTTCAAAACTACGGACTTTGCCCCCCTCTCTTCAAAAAAGAGAGGGGTCTTGCGGCTGTTGATTTTTGATAAACTATAGCCGGGGTGAGTTTGTCTGCCCTTGAGCTTCAATAAACTCACCCTGGAGCGGCCTGTAGGTTTTCAAAGGTTTGTGAGCCCTCTCTTTAAATAAAAACATCTCATCTTTTTTAAAAAGTATTGTGTAAAGAGAGGGGGAAAGGCCTGTGCAACCTGATCCGATTTCGGATCACAGATTAGCAGGTTACAGGATGACACGGATTATGGGAGTGGTAAAATCAGTGAAATCCATCAATCCTTGTAATCTGTGTTCCGATGGTTGTTCGGATCCGTTTTTTATTGGGTGGAAAAGCCTAATCCCTGCGAAGGTTTGTCTGTTTTCAAAGGTCATCAAGCCCCCCCGACACAATCGGGGTTCATAAATGGAAGAAGGGAGCTGTAGCCTGTGCAACTTGAAAATTATATTTATGATCTATAGCTATTCAAAAACTGTCCGTCAAGGACTACTGACCTTGGCTGCCCTTCGATACTTCGGAGTTCCATTTATGGATCCCGAATTGCCGGGAGGCCTTACTGGCTCAAGAAAAGTGATGAACAGAGGCTGGGTGAGGCTCTCCTCGCAGCCATTGATCACAGCCCCTACCCCCATCAAAACGGCATATCAGCATCGCCATCCGTCCAACTGGTTTTTGGTTTTGGGATGTTAGTGTCATGTCAAGCCCCATCTGACGCACCAAGTATTGTTCTTTTTTCCTTGCACTTTCCTATTAAATCATCACTTAGCTATGGCTAGGCTCAAATTTAATAGGTCGTTCAAGAAAAAAATAACGGCAACTTATCCGTCATTTGGAGCATGACACGACACTAGGGATCGGCTGGTTTGATTGTAATCTTTCAACTCGACCTGGGTCTTCAGATCCGAGTCAGTCGGATGAGATCTGATGGGGGAGAAGTATATTTATAGTAATTGCTTATCTTAGCCCCAATGGGATGCCTAAAAATAAATACCGACACCGGCAGGCCGACCTCAGTTCCATTTTTAAGAATATGGACCAGGGGTGCTGAAAGGAAAAGTGCGGAAAATTTTGGGAGTGCGTGGAAAAAACGGGAGCATGTTGAAAAAAAATTGTGATAATTACTACCCTCCCGAGTCGATTCGGGATGGCCTTTCTTTTAACTCCTATCAGAGAAATGGCAGTACGCCTAATGACTTCCTTTATAATGGCAAGGAGAGACAGGACGAACTCGACATTGGATGGATGGATTATGGGGCGCGGATGTATATGGCGGATATTGGTAGATGGGGGGTGGTGGATCCTAAAGCTGATGATATATTGCAAGTTGATCTTACACCTTATAACTATTCATGGAATGATCCTGTCAATATCAAGGATAAGGACGGTGAGTGTCCTATGTGTTGGGGAGCTGTGTTTGGAGCAGTTACAGATATCGCATTGCAAGTTGCAACAAATGTTGCATCCGGTGAGAAACCATTAAAGATTAATTGGGGGTCTGTGGTTGTTTCTACTGTTGCAGGTGCTGCTTCAGGAGGTTTAGCAACAATAAAGAAGCTTAATGATGGAAGAAAGTTGATGAAAGCCATAAAACTAGGAACAGAGGGGGTAATAAATGGGTCAGCTAGTGCTGCCAATCAAGCCATAACCAACGGAGAAGTGGATATTGAAAATGTTGCAATAGATGCGACTCTAGGTACTTTTGTAAGTCATAAAACATCAAAGCGTATTGAAGCCAAAGCAAAGGCTAGCCCCAAGGGTAGACAATATGCTAGAGATGAGCAACGGAAACAAAGAGTTGCTAATAACTCCACAAGGAAACCATCAAGGCAAGCGAAACAACAGGCAAATGCTGATAAAGCAAAGGGTAAATATAACTCTTTTGGAAAAGGACGTGGAACAGGTGCAGGGGTAGCCACACAAGGAACAGCAGGAAAAGCTGTTAATTTAGCAGAAGAAAAGTGGGAAAGTGGAGGGTACAAAATTGAATTTGAATTGAACGTACCAAAGCCTGTTGGTGGGCTAGGAACTGAAAGGGAAAAATGATAGCTGATTACATTAAACGGGAGTGGGTATTTTTTTTAGTAGTTATAAGTGCCTTCTTAATTTTTATACTAAATGAACTCACTCCTTTTTATCTTTTTGTTTTTTATATGTTTATAAGCATGGCCCAGATATGGAAATCAATTGATGGTAGTTTTGATTTGTTATTTTTTAGAGATAAATCTAGCGAGGTAAGGGTATTGGTGATTAAAATTATTTTTGGATTTATCACACTAGTGTTGTCGTATGTCATTATACCTCATGACTTGTTGAAGTATTTGTATTCTATATTGATTATACCTGTTGGTATAAATATATACATGTTTATAAGTCGATTTTTTGGCAAAAGACCTTAATTAGTTGAAAAGTTTGAAATTTATAATTCCATTTGTTCACCTCGATCAGGGTCTTCAGATCCGAGTCATTCGGATGAGACCCTGATTTCAAAGCATGTAATTCATTGGTTCAGTAGTCACGAGAAGGTACAGGAATTAATGCGCATAGGTCCTTCTGTTTTTTATTTCCCGGATCACAGCGTCAAGGGGTGCTAGTCCCACGATAATTCTATAAAAATCTGTCTCTAATAGGGGACAAAAGGCCAATACAGAGAGTATTGGCCTTTTTTGTACAGAGACTGGTTTAGTGGTAGTTCATCATTTGTTACTTTTGGGAATTCATTTGTGGTTGTTTTTATATTTTAGTTGTTTTTACATTGGGTGCACACTGCATTGTTCTGGTTTTGGTCTATTCGTTGTTTCAAAATATCCAAGGATCGAATACAACGGGCACATTTTGCTCCTTGTAGGCCTCGTCCCGCACTTGCGGGAGGTGTGAGACCTCCGAGTTTTCCGTGAGGCCTTATTTCATTAAAGTAGTGTGGCACGTGCTTCCATCAGAACGGAGGATCAGGATCACCCACAGTCCAACTGCTTCTTGGTTTTAGGACGATTGGGATCGGCTGGTTTGATTGTAACCTTGTTTTAATTTTACTGACATGAAAGAGGTTGAAGGAGTGTACCATGTCGTAATGGCCTGCTTTTTTCTTTACCTGACCAAAGCCCATTTTTTGTGCTTGGTCTGTGAGCAGGTATTGTCTTGATATTTTTTCTATGATGTTGAGGTGAAGTAACCTGCTACGCAGTGTGGTTTCCTTCATTTCCAGTTCTTTTGCTAACTGACGGATGGTCAACTGGTTTTGGTATATTTTAATTTCATTATTGTAGTACATATTGGTTAAATTTTATTGTAAGGATTATTAAAGGCATGACCCCAAAGAGAGGTCATGCTGAAATTGATATCAGAAAGGAAGGTCGCTGGCGTCCTGCTCTACCTGATGGTTTACTGATTGCCAAAATGTGGCAATATCATTTTTATGGTTAAAATCAAATGAACGGCAGTGGTTGTCCAATTCGCCAATGATCCTTGATCGGCTATGGATGATGTAACAGGTTTCCCTGTTCTTTCCTTTTTTCTGGTGTTTGAACCCACGTTCCGCCATCATTTTACCCAAAATCACATTGTTCATTTTTTTGCCAATGTTTGGGTTCTTTTCATTTATGGTGTTGATGATATCCAAATTGGTAATAAAGAAGTCATCGCCATCAGTTGGTAATTGGATAAAATGATCCAATATGAGATCGAGGTCAGATTTCTGCACATAGTCTACATACAGGTGTTCCAGAAGTTTTGTATCAGATTTCTGGAAGGAATACTGAAATTCATGAATTTCAAAAAGACTACGATGAAAACCGTGACCAGATATTGAATAACATGGGATTGCGGGTGGTGAGAATAATAAATGAGGAATTGCACAATATGGAACAGGTGCTTGAAAAAATAAAAAGAGCTGTTGATTGTCAAAGCTGAATAGCCTCATCCCATCTGCTGTTTATCTGCTCTCAAAGGTTAGAGTGCCCTTCTCCAAAAATGGAAGAAGGGAGCAATAGCCTGTGCAACTTGAAAATTATATTTATGATCTACAGCTATTCAAAAACTGTCCGTCAAGGACTACTGACCTTGGCTGCCCTCCGACACTTCGGAGTTCCATTTATGGATCCCGAATTGCCGGGAGGCCTTGCTGGCTCAAGAAAAGTGATGAACAGAGGCTGGGTGAGGCTCTCCTCGCAGCCAATCCATTTGCAAACAGTATGTCATTTCAACAAAGCTCTTTAACCATAAAATTGCTAACTTTAAGCCATGTCAAGTATTACTGAGATAGTTCGTAATTTACGTCAGAATGCTACTCCGGAAGAAAAATGTCTTTGGCAACGACTTTAAACCCGGTTTATGCAATAGCATTCTATTACGGCCTAAAAATGCTGTAAATATGCACAAAAAAGCACTCCCGAGTCTTCGGGATTGGTACTCACCATAATGGTGACTATGCCTCCGTGCCAATAATTGCTTTTTTGCACATCTTTTGTGCCTTTTTAACCCTCATGACAAATCCTATTGTATAAACCGGGTTAAACAAGCAGTTTATTGGATTAAAGTTTAAAAGACAGCACCCGATAATTTATGGTAATAATGGTGTAGGTAAGAGCCTGTTTTTTGTTGCAAGTCCAGAGAAGAAATGGGCCTTTGGTTGCCCGGTGGTTTCACACCCAAAACTTGTTTTTCTGCTTCAATTTCCTTATATTCAGAACATAGGAACAGGACGAATTTGCCCGCATCAGATTACGGTTTTATTGGCACTGTCCGGTATATAATGGAAATTAGAAAAGGGTATTAAATTTTTTGAAATGTTTGGCTTTACAAAATGGGGGCGTGGCAATGCAGGAAGTGTTGGTGTGCTCAAAGGTTGTTTAACCGTTGTTTTTTGTGTCTTGTTTTTTCCTTTGGCCTGGTCGCAGGAGATCTCTGCAGATACGTCCCGGTATCTGGTAGAAACGACTGACGGGAACCTGTTTTATGGTCAGGTCATCAGTAGCAATGATGAGACGCTGGTGTTCCGGGCCGACCATTATGGCGTCATAACTCTGCATAAAGATTTTGTTAAAAACATGAAAGAGATCAGGCCTGTTCAGGAAGTGGCAGGTCAATACTGGCCGGAAGATATCCAGGCCACGCGCTATTTCTGGGCGCCCAATGGCTATGGACTCAAGAAAAAAGAAGGTTATTACCAGAACATCTGGGTGTTGTGGAACCAGGTGGCCTATGGTGCCACAGACCGGTTTTCAATAGGCGGGGGAATCATCCCGCTGTTTTTGTTTGATGGCGCCCCTACACCGGTCTGGATTACTCCCAAGGTGTCTTTGCCTTTGAAGAAGGACAAAGTAAACCTGGGAACGGGCGCTTTGCTGGGAAGCGTTCTGGGGGAGAAAAATGAATTTGGCATCCTGTATGGTATGATGACCTTCGGAAGCCGGGACAAAAATATGAGCCTGGGATATGGCAATGGTTTTATACACGACCGCAGCGGAGGTGAATACTGGGACGATAACCTGCAGGACTGGGTCGTAACCACCGACCCGGTGACCAACCATATCAACATGATATCCTGTTCTTTTATTGCCCGTGGTGGCCCAAAGGGATATTTCCTGAGTGAAAATATGTTTGTGTTCGGTGGTAACAATGATGGAGGCGATAATGATAATTTTGGACTGATTTCCATAGGCGGTCGGCGGATTATCCGGAATGTAGGACTTGATTATGGTTTGTTTATTCCACTTGCCGCAGACCTCGATGCTTTCATTGCGATTCCCTGGCTGGGATTGACAGTGCCGTTTTAGTCATTCATGAAATATACCATTCACTTGCCTCTGGCAAAATATACAATTGACCTTATTGTTTCTACTGAATATCCTCAATAGGGCCATGCCCTTTGACAATACAGGCATATAATAATTTTTATTTTCTTCTATGGGAATGAATAAATTGAAAGATCACAAAGGCAATAACCCAGTTGCAAAATTCGCCACACATATTTATTTCATATCACTAACTTAGTGTTGATATTAATCTGTAGGATTATAATATTATATATAAAAAGATATTATGTAGTATGAAAATATCGCGTTAAACACATAAAAATGCATAAATGATTTTTGTCATGAATAAAAATGATTTATGTCATAAAAGTTATTAAATATTAATAAGAACTTAAGTTAAAAACCGACTTGCCATGAAAAATGAATTGATTGAACTGGTTGAAAAAAAGACCCGGGGGAAGAAGATTCCCGCTAATAACAAATCTACCGCAAGGCATTTCAGAATTCATAAAGAGCGGCCCTTTTTATATGAAGAGCGGGAGACAACGACTGTCCTGGTAGGGGGGCTGTCCCCTGCCCACGATTATCTTTTTGAGGCTACCATGAAAGGATTGGGGGTAAAGACCGTTGCCTTGCCAAACACCAATCTCGATGCCTTTCACCTGGGGCGGGAATATGGCAACAATGGCTATTGTAATCCGGCTTATTTTACCGTGGGTAACCTGATACGCTATCTCCGTAATTTGGAGAAGTCGGGGATTCCAAAAGAAGAAATTATTGAGAATTATGTGTTTTTCACCATAGGATGTAATGCGCCCTGCCGGTTTGGGATGTTGGAAACAGAATACCGGATGGCCATGAAAGATTGTGGTTATGAGGGATTCAGAATATTGGTTTTTGAAAATGAAGGAGGATTGAACCAAAAAATACAGGGAAAAGGAGTCCAGGTAAATCCCGAATTTTTTCTGGCTACAGTGAATGCCCTGAACATGGCAGATGTAGTCAGTGAATTGGGCTATGCCATCCGGCCTTTTGAGGTGGAGGAAGGCAAAACCAACGAAGTGATGGAAAAGGCACTGAAATACCTGTATGACAAGCTGCAAAATAAGCGACGAGTAGTATTTAAAGGATGGAAGGATATTTTTTTCAAAAAGCTTCACCTTACCAATACCGCACTTTTCCTGGTTCGGTTTATTGAACAGTTGAAAAGCAATTACTATACCGACGCGCTTAAAGAAGTCCGGAAAATGTTTGAAGCCGTTGAAGTGGATCGGTTCAAATCAAAAACTACCGTTAAGATTACCGGTGAGTTTTGGGCAATAACAACAGTGGGTGAAGGGAATTTTAATATGTTTCGTTTCCTGGAAAAGGAAGGCGCCGTGTTATTAGTCGAGCCGGTAGCATCGCTCATACAGCTCTTGTTTAGCAAGGGTTTACTCCGACATGAAAACCGCCGGGAAATGTTGTTGAAAGACAGGATTAAGGGTTGGTGGCAGGTGAGGAAGCGTTATAAAAACTATCTTAAATTTCAAAAGAAAAGGCAAACCCTGCTGTTGGGTAATTTTTTATTCCGAAGGGAGTACTCCCGTTTGTTGAAAGCCCTTGGGGGAAATAACCACATGCTTATAAAACAAAGTATACTTCAGGAAGTTGCCAATCCGTTTTATAATATAAATATAGAAGGGGCCGAAGGGTATATGGAAATTGCAAAGAACATATACTATCACGAACACAAATTGTGTCACATGGTATTGAGCCTTAAGCCTTTCGGGTGCATGCCCAGTACCCAGTCAGACGGGGTGCAGGCGGCTGTGATTGAAAAATACAAGGACATCATCTTTCTTCCCCTGGAGACTTCAGGCGATGGCGAAACCAATGCCCAAAGCCGGGTGTTGATGTCCCTGGGGGATGCCCGTGTCAAAGCTAAAACCGAGATGGCTACGGCCAAAGAAACGGTGCAGTCTACGATGGAAGAAATGAGGGACTATGTCAACAGGAACCCCATCCTAAAAAGCCCGTTTTATATCGTTCCAAAACACAATGGCACGGTAAGTCAGGCCGCAAATTTCATATATCATGTCGATGCCCTGATCAAACAGGAGACAGCCGCATAACCTCTCACGAAAATATGAATACCATGGATACAGTAAAACTGTTAATAGGAATTGATGTAGGCTCTACTACGGTCAAAGCAGTCGTTGTTGATCATCTTTCCGGGGAGATAATATGGCAGGACTATCAGCGGCATGAGACCAAACAACCTGAAATGGTGCTCAGCTTCCTTCAACGGATTGAATCGGATCATTCCCACATCACGCGTGATGAAATGAGGCTGTATTTGACCGGCAGCGGAGCCATGAATATATCCGCGCTGATTGGGGCTAAATTTGTGCAGGAGGTGACAGCCGTATGCCTGGCCGCAGAAAAGCTTTACCCCGACGTAGGCTCGATTATTGATTTGGGAGGCCAGGACTCCAAAATTATCATATTTAAAGAAATTCCCGGCACCGGCAGAAAAAAGAAAATACCCAGCATGAATGATAAATGTGCCGGGGGAACAGGTGCGGTGCTGGATAAAATAAATGCCAAGCTGGCAATACCTTCGGATGAATTGGCCAAACAGCAGTACGACGGAGTGAAGTTGCATTCGGTGGCAGGGAAGTGTGGCGTATTTGCTGAAACAGACATCAACAGTCTGCAAAAGCAGGGGGTACAAACAAAAGAGCTGATGGCCAGCCTTTTTGAAGCTATTGTGCTCCAAAACCTGACCGTACTTACACGTGGGCATACCCTCCGTCCGCAGGTTTTACTTATTGGTGGCCCCAATAATCACATTGAGGGTATCCAACAGGCCTGGAAGCACCATATTAGTTTGCTGTGGAAAGAAAGGGATTACCCTTTGCCTGAAGGTTGTAATCCAAAGGATCTCATCATCACGCCTGATAACGCCTTGTATTTTGCGGCCATAGGGGCCATAGAATACGGGTTGGACGAAGAGGAGGATCATGGTGAATATATGGGTTGGGATGCACTTAACTATTATATCAAGGAGGGGAGACTGAAAGCAAAAGCCGGGGCCGACAAGGGACTGGTCACCTCAGAAGACGAAATGCATGCTTTTTATGAGAAATATGCCCCTGAAAATTTTGAGTCTGCGTCCTTTTATCCGGGACAAAAGGTAGAGGCCTTTATCGGACTTGACGCAGGGTCTACTTCTACAAAAGCCGTGCTGATAAGTCCCGAAAAAGAAGTGTTGTCAAAGGCATATCAACTTTCCAGGGGTAATCCCATAGAAGACACGAAAAGTGTACTAAACAAGCTCCATGAGCAGGTTCTTTCCGCCGGAGCCACCCTTCGGGTGTTGGGGCTTGTGACGACAGGATATGCCAAAGATGTGTTAAAAGAAGTGCTGTGTGCTGATGCAGCAGTCGTGGAAACCGTGGCCCACACCCAATCGGCATTGCACTATTATAATAAAGTAGATGTAATATGTGATATCGGTGGCCAGGACATCAAAATCATGATGCTGAAAGATGGCCAGGTGAAAGACTTTGAACTTAACACACAATGCTCGGCAGGTAACGGTTACTTCCTGCAGAGTACGGCTGAAAGTTTCGGGATACCGGTGGAAAAATATGCTGAAAATGCATTTAAAGCCCGTTTATCTCCGACATTTGCCTATGGGTGCGCCGTGTTTTTACAATCTGATATCGTTAATTTTCAAAGGATGGGTTGGCAACGGGAAGAAATTCTATCAGGGCTGGCTAACGTATTGCCCAAAAATGTTTGGCTGTATGTAGCCCAGATCCCCAACTTCGCTAAACTGGGCACTCATTTTGTACTTCAGGGGGGTACGCAAAACAACATGGCAGCCGTAAAGGCACAGGTGGATTTCATTGAGTCCCGCTTTGAAGGTAAACCGGAAAAGCCGACCATTATCGTACATAAGCATTGTGGTGAAAGTGGGGCCATAGGTGCCGGTCTCGAAGCCATCCGATTGTGGGAGCACGGCCGGAAAACCACCGGTTTTATAGGTATGGATGCTACCGCAAATATAAAATACAACACCACCTGTGATGAATCGACGCGTTGTTCTTTCTGTAAGAATAAGTGCCTGCGCACGTTTATTGATCTGGAGCTGGGAGAAAATGGTCATCAGCATGGAATGACAATGAATCAACATGAGGGCATGGCAAAGACACCAGTAGTTTCAGCTACAAATGGTCATACTGCGCACAACGGAAATGGAAAATCCGTAAAAACCCGGCGGGTCATTGTGGGCAATTTCTGTGAAAAGGGATCCGTAGAAGATGTGGCTGCTATGCGGGGGATAAAGAAAGGATTGGATGATGTGATTAAAACAACCCCCAACCTGCTCAATGTGGCCAATAAGGAACTGTTTAGAAGTTATTCTCCTGTAAGGGTGTCGCCTCCTAAACAAAAGGGCCTTTTCAAAAAACAAAAAAAGGAGGTGACAGACCGTTCTGATTTGCGGATAGGCATACCCCGGGTATTGCTGATGTATTCCCTGGCTCCGCTTTTCACTTCCTATTTTGAAAGCTTGGGAGTTTTGAAGAGAAATATCATATTTTCTGACTTCACCAGTGAACAACTCTATAAAGAAGGTGGGAAAAGAGGGGCTATTGATCCTTGTTTTCCCAGTAAAGTCACACTTTCACATGTCCATAATCTGTTGTTTTCCAAACAGGAAAAAAAACCACTCAATCTGATTTTTTTCCCAATGGTTGGCGACATGTGTTCAGGGCTTGTAAACACTGTGGGAGCCTGGGTATGCCCTTCAACCGTGCCTGCTGCCGAGACGGTAAAGGCCGCTTTCACCAAAGAAAAAGATATTTTCAAATCAATGAATATTCAGTACGTGAACCCTTTCCTTAATCTTGTGGAAAAAAGGCTGTTCGAAAAGCAAATGTTTGACACCTTTCAGCCTGTACTGGGCATTACGCGGAAAGAAAATATGCAGGCAGTGGATCAGGCTTATGAATGCCTGGAACAGTACCGGTCAAATATGCGGGCAGTGGCCCGGGAAACCTTAACAACGATAGAACAGGAGAACAAAATAGGCGTTGTTTTATTAGGCAGGCCCTATCACAAAGATCCGGGAATTAACCATGAAATTTTTGAAGGGTTTCAGAAGCTTGGCTATCCAATTTTAACACAGGATGTGCTACCTCAGGACGATTATACGATGGAGCAATTGTTTGGAGCGGAAGTGCGGGAGGGTATTATATCACACCCATTGGATATCTCTGACGTGTGGAAGCGAACCCTCAATACAAATGTGAATATTAAACTGTGGGCGGCCAAATTTGTAGCAAGGCACCCAAATCTGGTAGCTGTTGAGCTTTCCAATTTCAAATGCGGCCATGATGCCCCTACTTATACGGTTATAGAGGAGATCATTGAGCGGTCAGGCACCCCTTTCTTTAGTTTAAAAGACCTGGATGAAAACAAGCCCAAAGGCTCTATGAAATTGAGGATAGAAACCATTGATTATTTTCTGAAGCAGTACCGTGAAAGGATTTTTGATCTTGTTTTGGAAGATGAAGTTTATTAATAATGACGTTTGCTTCAGAAATTATATTTTATTTGAGTAACTTTAACCGAAAATCAAGCCTGTTCAGGCAACTGATGAAGGTTTGCTTTTTTTTATATGTTCCATTGGGCTCAAATGTACTTTGGGCCCAGACCCTAAATGATTGTGAACTAAAAAAGACTGATCAGGGTATATCGGTTTATTTCTGTGATAGAGACAGTTCGGATTTGAAAGCTTTAGGGGCGGTTTTTGAAGTAGAGGCTACATTAGAACAGTATGCTGCTACCGTGCTGAATGTTGAGGAATATCCCAGCTGGAATTTTGAAGCTAAAAACCCCCGGATTTTAAAGCAGATTAGCGATACCGAGCTTATTTATTACGCTGAAGCAGATGCGCCCTGGCCAGTAACTGACAGGTATCTGGTACTTCATTTAAAGGTGGATCAGGATCCTGTTACAAAAATGTTGGACATCACTTTAAGGAATGTGCCGGAAATGATTGAAGAAAAGGAAAATTTTGTGAAAGTGAAAGAATATAACTCCCTGTTAAGGGTGGTGCCCCTTAGTGAGGAGCGATTGAAAATCCAGTACTTTTTAAACATAGATCCGGGAGGAGCTGTGCCGGCATGGGTCATCAACCTGGTTTCTTCCAGAATACCCATCAATACTTTTTCAAATTTGAAAAAGAGGCTGGAATCACCGGAATCGAAGAAAAAATCACTTGTATCAATAAGTAACTTTTAAACAGTAGTCAGGTAAAAAGGTGTGATAAAAATTTGAAATGGAGGGAAAAAGAAGATGACGTGGATCGCACAGGTATTTAATAAAATATGGCGCCTGTTTCATTACTACAGGTTTAAGGGCTACTATAATTATATAGGGGGCAATGTGCTTAGGATAGGTTTTCTATACTTGCTGGTCATTATCGGTTTTGTTTTGGTTGGAAAGTTTTTAATCGACCTGAATGCGGTGTTTGATTATGCCGTAAGTAGTTATTCTGATACGATGGTCCTGGTAAGTTTTTTTGTGTCAGAATCCATACTTGGACTCCTGCCTCCCGATATTTTCATGATGTGGGCTGGTAAATTTAGCCACCCGGTGGTGATGCTTTTTATTCTGGGAACCCTCTCATACATTGGCGGAATCGTTTCCTACAAGATTGGCGAGAGACTTTCCAAAACGCATAAGATAAAACTATTAATGGAGCGAAGGCTGAAGAAATACATCGGCCTTACGCATAAATGGGGAGGTGCATTTATTACTATAGCGGCCCTCTTCCCTTTTTCCCCTTATGCTACGGTTGTCCTTGCAGTAAGTATCCTAAAGTATCCCTATAAAAAATTACTCATTTTTGGCCTTTTCCGTATTGCCAGGTTTGTTGTTCAGGGCATGGTGCTTATTAAAGTACTGGATATTGGAATTTAATCCTCATGACAAATCCTATTGCCATGAACAAGCGCCTTCCATCCCGATAGGCGACCCATCCGGCAGGTTGAGAGGCGTTGTGGTAATGTAGCGTTCAGGATTTTCTTTAAACATACTTACCTGCTCACGCGCGTAGAGGTAATGGGCCTTCATATCAGTATTTGTTTCAGTATTTACCTTTTTATCGAGCCAGGCCTCCAGGTCGTATATTTTTACCAGAGCAATAGCGCGGGTCTGTACCGTTGCATGACTGTTGGTGGCCAGAGTAAATAGCTGATGCAGGACAGCTTGCTCCACCGTTCGCTGTACTTCTGCTTTCAGGTTTTCCTGCCGGATACTTTTCCATGTTTTTTCCAAAAGCT
>JAOUKJ010000503.1 GCA_029882675.1 Cyclobacteriaceae bacterium | reverse complement strand
CCATAGGTGAGGTGGTTGGTTTTTGCGAACATTAAATTAATCCTTCTCGGATTAATTTCCACTCTCACCTATTTTTTTGCCTATCTATTTATTTTGGACGGATGTGACCCCAGGTCAACATTACTAATATTGAAATCGGTAATAAGCGCATAAGGGTACTGAGAATCAGAGCAACATGCCGTTAACAAAATATCCAACATACAGGAAAACAGAAGTACAACAATAATTTTTTTTCTCATCATTTTATTTTTATAGGTTTTCAATCAAAATATATCTATTTATACATACAGGTTTAGCATTTTCTCACACTCGTACGGTGTAATTAACTTGACAAAGTAGGGCTAATTAAACCTGACATAATCCGTATTTTTTTCAATTAGACTTCCGTCCTCCAGCTCCAGATGCAAAGTAAATTGCACATATTCAGCACTTATAATGGGCTCGGTAAATTCAAAATACCAAGTCCTATCATGTACATACATTCCAGCATTAAGCAAGGACACCCATTCTGCTATTGAGTGTCTTTCATTTTGCAAATCATCCTCAAAGGATGGGAGGTACACATTCAGTTTTTGATCAAGAGCATACCCTGCATTCACACCTGGAATATCTTTGTTGCAAGTAATTTTGAATTGTACAATGTTTGACTTTAGTCCTTCATTCCCGTCTTCCTTACACTTTGCAAATGCGAAATAACCAGATTGTTTTATCGGAGGTTGAAAAAACGTGGTGTACTCAAAATCAGCCTGTACCACAAAACGGTAATCGTCCTGAATAATTGTACTACTGTCAGGAAGGACCCCTCCGGTAGCCAACGACTTTTGCCATACACTGACCTCCTGAAAATATGCAAAGGGCAGTGGGTTATCGGCACACTTGTCTATGCCACAGGACAAAAGCAGCATATCAATTATCCCAAACAAAGCCAGAATGAATAAAAGATGCTTTTTCATGGTTAATTTTCTTACTTAATTAAACCTGACATAACCGGTACTCTCTTCGATCAGGCTTCCGTCTTCCAGCTCAAAATGTAAAGTAAACTTCAGGTATTCCGCACTGGTAATTGGCTCAACAAATTCCATATACCAGGTCACCCTGTTCAATCCACCTTTACCTCCATATTGAACCCTATCTACCCATTCCTGTACAGTGTATTTTGTTTCATTAGGATATTGGTATCCACCTCTTACAACCTGCAATTTACCTTCAAGGGATTCACCTGCCTTTATTCCCAGCATGTCCTTATCGCAGGTAATGCTATACCCTGTAATTTTGTGTCTCAGTCCTTCATATCCTTCGTCAAGGCAAGACAGGGCATACAAAGCATTTCCCCCAAACCTTTGTTCTGTTTGCTTGAAAACGGTGTACTCATAGCCTAAATTAATCAGGACACGGTAATTATCCTGAACAATCAGGCTACTGTCAGCGAGTACAGTCTCACCGTCTGTTTGGCTGTGCTGAAAACTAATTTTACCAAAGTAGGTAAATGGCAGCACTTCAGGACACGGGGGGCCCCAACGGCCACAGGAAAAGAGCAGGATATCGAAGAGGCCGACCAACAGAATGATTAAAAAGAGTTGTTTTTTCATTGATTTTAATTTATTAGAACCTTCCTGTAAAGAAATCGTTTGGTGTTTTCCCTCCTCCCGATACGGGAGGCGGGAAAACACCCTAATCTTTTACTCCACCATCACCTTATGTACCTCCGCCCTTTCAGCAGACACCAGGTGCAACATATATACCCCTTTTGCCAGGCCCGACACGTTGATCGAGGCCGCTGTCAGGTCTTTATACTTTCCCTGGTACAACAACAACCCGCTGGTATTGAACAGACTTACAGCCACTTCACTTTCAAACCGGTTGGAACTGATCTGCAGATACCGATCTGCCGGGTTTGGGTATATGTCCGTATAAAAGGTCAGTTCTTCCTCGGTACCCGTCACCAGATCCATATCAACAATCGCCGTAAAAGCGTCCTCCACCCAGGCCCCGTGGGGGTCTTGCGCCCGCACAATTATCTCGGCCTGGCCGTAGTTGTTTTTGATCAGGTATAATCCCGCCCCAATGACTTCTACGGACATTACTGTTTCGTCGCTGCTCGTTGCTCTCAAACTGAGCCCCTCCCCGTCGGGATCTTTAAATACCCCGAGAAGACTGATTTCGTCTTGTTTGAAATACCTACCGTAGGTCTTGTCCTCCAGTGGAGTTACCACCACCGGCGCATTGTTACCGGTAAAGCGCACCTCCAGGGCAAATTGTGCGGTGGTTGTCCCGCCATAGCCGTCATCGGCCGTGATGTCGATAAAGGCCTGACCCGTTTGTATTTCGCCAATCATAAGGTTAGTTCCCATGACCACCGCTGTGACCACCGTATCGGTATAAGTCTGTACCATATAGGTCAGGGTGTCGCCGTCCGGGTCGGAAAAGAAGGAGGAAAGATCCAGGGAGTATTCCACAAAATCCTGGTTGGTGACAAAGCTGGTAAGGGAATCAACCAGGATGGGCGGGTTGTTGGGCAGGGCCTGTTGAGTCACCTGCACCGCAAAAGGGCTATTTCCTGCTGCATCATCCACCAGGTTAATCGTCCCGACCCGGCCCTTCTTCACCGGGTTGGCCGTATGCGTAAAAAACACTGTGTCGTAATTTACCCCGGCCGATTTGCCGGTGATGGTGAGCCAGGCACTGGCCGGTATGGCCTGCCAGTTGAGGTCGGCGCCGCCCAAGTTCATCACGGTAAAATAACTGTTCCCGGCCGGATACTCCACCTTTACCGAGTCCGGATTGGCATCGATGGTGGCCAGGGCCGTCTTTTCCACCGCATACATCCGATTACCCGATGCATCGTATTTGATGGAAAGTTGCTGGGCGCTTAGACAATAACTAAATACACACAGCCAAAAGGCCAAGTTGTACCTACCAATATTTCTTGATAATTCAATCATTGAAAAAATCATTATAATCTTCACTTATTTGATCAACTAATTCAACAGCAGCACCTTTGGCCTGCATTGCTCCCTGATATGCTATTATACCACCCGTGGAAGCCATACCCGCTCCTACCACAAGTCCTACACCACCGGTTCCAGCAGCGACAGACACCCCTCCAGCAACTAATCCTGTACCAGCCGCTGCTTTTATCATCCCTCGTGCAAATTTTTTCCCAATGGAAATATATGTTCCCCATTCATTATACATATGAATAGATGCCCCGCTTATGGCCCCGTTCACAAACTTACCACCACTCATTTCGGAAGCCGTACCACCTACTACGGCTGTCGCTACCAATTGTCCTGCCGGATTATCTATGGTGTTAATGGCCGGTGTAAAAAATGCCGTAAAGGCGCCGGAATTGAAGCCCTGGTCGAAGGT
>JAOUKJ010000501.1 GCA_029882675.1 Cyclobacteriaceae bacterium | reverse complement strand
GCCCGAAACGGGAAGAGTCGCTCACGGAAGCGTATTCCAAATTGATGCTTGCACTTAGTCTTTTGGCATATTCTTTCGAGGTGAGGTGGTCTATGGGCAGTTCGGTGTTGAAGTCGGGATCACCAAGGTGCTCTGCCCGGTCGGCAAAGGCCCGGCGCATGGCCTCGGCCACCAGGTGGTAATAGGCCGCTGAATTAAAGCCTGTGGCTTTCAGGTCGTAGTTTTCCAGGATGTTGAGCATTTCCACCAGGGCCACGCCTCCAGAACTGGGAGGAGGCATAGAATATACATCATATCCGCGGTAGTTGCCTTTTACGGGTTGCCTTTCGATAGCCTCATATTTGGCCAGGTCTTTCTTATTGATTATTCCCCCCTGGTCTTTCATGTATTTGGTGAGTTTTTTTGCTACTTCCCCTTTGTAAAAACCATCGTGGCCTTTGTCACGGATGAGTTCCAGGGTATGGGCCAGTTCCGGTTGTTGCCAAATTTCTCCCGGCTGGGGAATTTCACCCTTTTCATTACGAAAATAATGGATCATATCCGGATAGGCTGTCCAGTTTTCTTGGATGTTCAACGCCTGATGATATAAGGTCCAGGTAAATGCAAAACCATTTTTCGCCAGGTCTACAGCAGGTTGAACGAGTTCATTCCAGGGCAAGGTGCCATATTTTTGATGGGCCTGAAACAGCCCGGCCACCGTGCCAGGAACACCTACTGCCAGTGCACTGAAATGGTTCGAACCTTCTATGAGCTGACCCTTTTCATCGAGAAACATATCAGCCGAAGCTGCTAACGGGGCCTTTTCCCTGAAGTCAAAAGTAGTTACATCCCCGGCCTTGTCCATGAAGACGATGAAGCCACCACCTCCAATATTACCGGCTGTAGGCCAGGTGACAGCCAGGGCGAAAGCGGTAGCCACTGTGGCATCGATGGCATTGCCACCACCTTGGAGGACGTCACGGCCTATTTCAGAAGCGATCATGGAGGACGAGGCCACCATGCCGTTGCGGGCATAGGTCTGGGCAAATAATGTATTATGGGCCAGGAGGGTTAGTATTATACAAATCACTCCCGGATACCTAAATAATTTTTTCATATCTTTTTCATCAACAATTGATCGTAATTGGCTGTTGAAAACGGGTTTATCACGTTTCCATAAGCGCCACTATGGAATAAAAAGCAATTTTGGCTTTTTATTTTATAAATGAGAATGAAAATGATTAAAATTTCAGACAATACACGTAACCTGAATAACTCATATTTATGAATTATTCAGGTTACGTAAATGAAATTGAAAAAGAAATGAGAACCCGGGTTAAAAGTCCAGTGTATAACTAATCACAGGGATAAGACTTGACTGTGGGTCGTATTTGATGGTGCCGTCATAGCGGTCATAAAACGGGCGCCTCAGGTTTTTCCGGTTGGTTGCATTTTGTATGTCGAGTGAAAGCTTCCAGGAACGTGTTTCCGTATTTCTACGGTAGGCCACACGAAGGTCTGCCCTGAAATAATCCTGAAGCTGTCCGGTAAACGCCTGATCCATAATACCGATGGGCTTTCCCTGAAGACGGCTTTCAACGATATCAAGGGGGGTGAAACGCATACCTCCGCCATAGATCAACCGGCCACCGGCCTCCAAAAGTTGTCCCTCACCAATCTTCCACTCTTTTCCCGTCGTAAAAGCCGCATTGTAATTGCTGTTGTAGCGGGTATTGTACCAGACGTCTGCACCACCATTATTGGTTTTATATTCCGATTTGTAGGCAGTACCTGTTAGCAGGAAAAATAACTGATTAGAGAAGAATTTCTCCAGGGTAAATTCTACACCATAATTGCGCCCCTGGCCGGTATTTTGCAGGGTGTCGGCAATGAAAAAGTCGTCCTGGTTTATTGCTGAAAAAGTACTGTTGGCATTGGCAGAAACCGGCACATTGCCCAAATCCTGATAAAAAGGTTCAATCCGGGTGCGCAGATGACTTTTGAAGGGAATATTGAGCATGGCCACATAATGTTTGGCATTCATCATTTTCAGTTCGCGATTGGGCTTGTACTGTCCTGTGCCCGGAATGGTTGTTTCATAGATATTAAAAGGTAAAATACGGCTGTGCTGTCCGTAGCCGAGGTTGAACTCAATACCTTTTGGAGACTTATAATTCAATCCTGCCCGGGGCTCAATGGCCCCGGTATTGTTCAAGCTGAAATGCTGACCATGCAGGCCCGCATTGATCGACCAGGATTCACTGAACCGGTATAGTCCCTGAAGAAACACTTCAGAAAGGAGTGTGTAATTGTCACCCTGATTGAGGGTATTCATGACATTATTACTGTAATCCCATTCTCTTTTCAGAATATCATAAAAATAGTTTGTTAGGGTAATGCCTGTTTTATAGTTGAATTTTCCGGACACCTGCCTGTTGTAGTTGGTCGTGAAAGCCAGCCTGGTATCATCGTAATATTCTTCATCGAACCGGAAAGGCACCAGTGCAGTATTTACGGTATCCTGCTCGAAGGAAATGGTACTTCCCCCCAGCGAGGCCGCTGTGTAAAGGTAGGATTTCTCATCGATCAGGTAGGTCAGTGTAGCACCTGTTACACCCATATTGGTGGGGTAGTGATAAGTCCGGTAATCACTCCAGCTTGTCCATTGTCCGTCCACCGGATCTCTTGTTTCAGTACTCAAACCACCCAATCCAAAAACAGTAAAGAACGCCTTTTTTGATAAGGGAAAGAACAAGTTGAAGGAGAGATCCTGAAAGACATTGCCCACATTGGGGCTCACTACGCGTATTCCCATTGCATTGAGCAGGCCAAGGGTAGAATACCGGTAGTTGAGCAGGTATGATCCTTTTTTCCTTTCTTTAGAAATGGGTCCTTCAGAAGCAAAATCCAACCCGATAAGCCCAATTTGTATTCTGTTTTCACGGCTCTCCGTATTGCCCTTTCTGAAGTTCAGATCCATTACTCCGGCATAGGCATTGCCATATTCTGCCGGAAAGGCACCACTGAGAAAATCCGATTCACCAAGTACAAACATACTTAGCGCACTGATGCCCCCGCCACTGGATCCTGTTTCGGCAAAGTGGTTGGGATTGGGGATTTCCATACCCTCCAGTCGCCACGAAAGACCAAAAGGTGAATTTGCCCGAACGGCCATGGTATTCTGGTTGTCTTGCTGGCTAAACTGGACACCGGGCACACTCACGGCCATCCGCCCCGGATCATTAATACTGCCGGCATACCGTTGGGTCTCTTCCGATGTGAAAGACCGCCCGCTCACGGCTGTAAATTCGTTGCCGGCACCCATGTTTCTGCTGGCCTCTATCACGATTTCCTCACTGGTGAAAATGGAAGGAACCAGTTCGATTGTCAAAACCACC
>JAOUKJ010000054.1 GCA_029882675.1 Cyclobacteriaceae bacterium | reverse complement strand
TTAAAGGTATAAAAGGACTGGCAGGTTTCAAACTCGATGATGCGCTATCAGAAAACGTTCTTTATAGCCAGACCTAAGTTTTTAACATACAAAATACCCTAAAAAACTATAAACCTGAATAATTCATAAATGCGCGTAATGTATTCAAAAGCCTTTAAAGAGGGACTTTGTCTTGTAATAGAATATTTATGAATTATTCAGGTAAAGACTATCTTTGCGGTTTCATAATACCTGATCATTCGCTGAGCAATGTATAAAATCAACAAGACATCCTTCATAGTTGCATTTTTTTTCGCACTGGCTCACACCTTTTCCGGGTGTCACAAAGTTCCTGATGCCAATACCCTTTTCACATTAATGCCAAACGACTACACCAATATCCACTTCAATAATCAACTGAAAACATACGGCAAATTTAACCTCATCGAATACCTATACTACTATGATGGAGGGGGTGTGGCCATCGGTGATATCAACAATGATGGCCTTCCCGATATTTTTTTCACAGCCAATGAATTGCCGAATAAACTCTATCTGAATAAGGGTGATTTTCAATTTGACGACATCACCTCAACTGCCAGCGTTGCCGGATTAAAAGGATGGACCACGGGTGTTTCCATGGCCGATGTGAATGGGGATGGGCTGATTGACATCTATGTCTCACAACTGGGCAATTACAAGGAAATAAAAGGGGTTAACCAGCTCTACATCAATAATGGCGATCTGACCTTCACCGAAAAAGCCAAAGAATACGGCCTCGACTTTGTGGGCTTTTCCACCCAGGCCAGTTTTTTCGACTATGACAATGACGGCGACCTGGATATGTACCTCCTAAACCACAGTGTACACAGACAAAGTGCTTATGGATTTTCCACTTTGAGAAATGAGAAAGACCCCCTGGCAGGAGACCGGCTCTACCGCAACGATTCTGAAGGTACGAAATCAAAATTTACAGATGTAACAGCCCAAGCCGGAATATATTCCAGTTATATTGGCTACGGGCTGGGTGTTACGGCCTCAGACATCAACAAAGACGGCTGCATCGATATTTTTATCTCTAATGATTTCCATGAAAACGACTACCTGTACATCAATAATTGTGATGGCACCTTTTCAGAAAAAATTGAACAGTCACTGGCCCATACAAGTCGGTCGTCCATGGGCAACGACCTGGCCGATTTTAACAATGACGGCTGGCTGGATTTAATCATTGTAGATATGCTTCCGGAAAAGGAGTATATCCTGAAGAAAACGGCCGGTGAAGATGCCATGGATCTGGCAAACATGAAGCTCAACTACGGCTACCATACGCAGCTCACCCGAAATACCCTTCAACTCAATAATGGCAACGGCACCTTCAGTGATATCGCCCAGTTATCCGGCATTTACGCGACAGACTGGAGCTGGACCCCTCTTTTTGCCGACCTGGATAATGATGGGTATAAAGACCTGATCGTCACCAATGGCATTTACAAACGACCAAACAACCTGGACTATGCCCGGTACCTCACCACAATGAAACCTTTCATGAATGATACATCCATGATTGATGCCGTAAACCAAAATCTACTGGACAGCATGCCCAGCGACCACCTTCCTAACTATTATTATCAAAACAATGGAGACCTGACTTTCACCGATCAGGCCGAAAAATGGGGGCTCGGTCAGCCTGTCTTTTCTAATGGGGCTGCTTATGCAGACCTGGACAATGACGGCGACCTCGATATTGTACTCAACAACATCAATCAGGAAGCTTTTATTTATCGTAACAATACAGAGACCTTTAATAAAAATAATTACCTGAGGGTCAAACTCGCAGGTACTGGGAAAAATACCCGTGGCTTTGGGGCCAAAATCACCCTACATGTTGATGGAAAAATATTCTATCAGGAGCAGATGCCAATACGGGGCTTCCAGTCTTCCGTTGATGATGTATTACATTTCGGACTGGGCCAATATACCTCCATAGACTCCCTTGTTGTACAATGGAACAATGGCAAGTCACAATTAATAATCAACCCGGAGCTCAACAAACTGATTACACTTAATGGGCAGGAAGCCGAAATGAAAAGGAAAGTGCAGGCTACTGTACCCACACTATTCACTACTTCTGATCAATTACCCGCAATTGATTACCAACACCACGAAAATTCATTTGATGATTTCCGGTATCAACGACAAATACCGCATAAGCTCTCGGAACAAGGGCCTAAAATGGCTGTTGGCGATGTGAATAACGATGGCCTGGAAGATTTTTTTGTGGGAGGTGCCAAAGGACAGCCCGGTGCCGTTTATTTCCAAAATCAGCATGGGCAATTTACACTTTCCAGGCAGCCTGCACTGGAAAACGATAAGAACACAGAAGATGTCGAAGCCGTATTCTTCCTGGCTAACGCCGATGCCTACCCCGATCTTTATGTTGTAAGTGGGGGCAATGAATGGGATCCATCGGGTGAATTGTTAAAAGACAGGCTTTATCTCAATGATGGAAAAGGTCTGTTTATTAAAATGAAGGCTGCCCTTCCTGAAAATATGGCAGCGAACGGATCATGCGTGGCTCCCTCCGATTTTGATCAGGACGGCGACACCGACCTCTTTGTAGGCAGCCGGTCTGTGGCCAATGATTACACACTCACTCCCGAAAGTTTCCTGTTGGAAAATAACGGAAAGGGAATATTTACCATAGCAACCAGGGAACGGGCTCCCGGATTGGCAGAAGTTGGTATGGTCACCGATGCCCTTTGGACGGACACCAATCAGGACGGGCTTCCTGATCTCGTAGTGGTGGGTGAATGGATGCCTGTTTCCCTGTTTCAAAATAAGGACGGCCACCTGACTGACGTAACAGCACATACAGGACTGGCCAAAAGCAACGGATGGTGGAATACGGTGGTAGCTCACGATATGGATGGTGATGGCGATGAGGACCTCATTGCCGGTAATCTGGGCCTTAATGCTAAAATAAAAGCCAGTGAAAAAGAACCGGCCACCCTTTATATGGGTGATTTTGACAATAATGGTTATTCAGATCAGATCCTTTGTTTTTATAAAGAACACCGGAATATTCCTTTTATTACCCGCGATGAGCTCCTCAATCAAATACCCGGCCTGATCGGAAAATATGCTACTTACGAAGATTATTCACACGTCACCTCCATCAAAAATATTCTGGAACCGGCACAATTGAGCAAAGCCACTTTAAGGGAAGCCCATACCTTTGAAACAGCCTATATAGAAAACCTGGGTGATGGGCAGTTTCAAAAAAGGGCCTTACCCATAGAAGCCCAAATATCTGCCGTTTTTTCCATACTGGCACAGGACTATGATGGAGATGGCGTGAAAGACCTTCTGCTAGCCGGAAATCGCTATGCCTCAGCAACAAACTTTGGGCCTTACGATGCCAGCTATGGCCTTTTGCTTAAAGGTGATGGCCAGGGGGATTTTATTGCAATCACTCCACTAATCAGCGGGTTTTCAGTAAAAGGACAAGTAAGAGACCTCAAACAACTGACACTGGCCGATGGGCGGCAACTCATATTGTCTGCACGCAACAACGATCGCCTGAAAATTTTTGAATTGAATAAAAAGACAAATGAACCATAAAATAAAATATTTAATACTTCTTACAGGGCTGGCCCTTTCTTTCACTGCCTGTAAAGACAAGGGTATCAGCGAAGAAAAAACAACGGCTATGTCCTATACTGACGTCACCAGCGATGTCGGCATGAACTTCAAATACACTTTCGGCGACACCACCTATGAGAACATCCTGGAGAGCAGTGGATCTGGTGTTTCCGTTATCGACTTTGATAACGATGGCGACATGGATCTCTATATGCTGAATGGCACCTATCTTGAAGGGATCAGCGATGATGACGGAATGGTCTTTGCCAATACTCCCAACAGGCTTTTCAGCAACAATGGAGATGGCACTTTCACTGATGTTACAGGCAGTGCAGGTGTGGGTGATACCCATTGGAGCATGGCCGCCGCTACCGTAGACTTTGATAATGATAATGACACGGACATCTACCTGCTCAACTACGGCCCCAATGTTTTTTACCTCAACAACGGAGACGGTACTTTTACCGATATAGCGGACAGCCTTGGCCTGGTTGGGCCTGATTCCCTCAATGGTTACCCCACCTGGAGTGTAAGCGCTGCCTTCTGGGATTATAACAGCGATGGCGCACTTGATGTCATGTTGGGCAACTTCCTCGCGTTTGACCCGGCCTATTTTTCACCTTCTGCACCTGACATGATGCCCCACCCTGCTGAATATAAGGGCCAGGCCTCCCTGCTTTACCAACAACAAGCCGATGGTTCCTTCACTGATGTGACCAAGCAAACGGGCTTTTACTACCCCGATTCCAAGTGCATGGGGCTTACCGTGTTTGATTACGACCATGATGGCGACATGGATTTATTTCAGGGCAATGACCACCAGGAAAATTTCCTTTTTCAAAATGACGGCGCAGGGAACTTCAAAGAGGTTGGCAAAACCAGCGGGGTAGTTGTTAATGACCAGGGACACCCTACCGGGTCTATGCATGGCACCATCGGCGATGTAGATGGAGACGGACTGGCAGACCTGCTGGTGACTGACCTGAAATACGGTGCCCTATACCGCAATGCCGGCAAGGGGCTTTTTGAGGACATCACCGCGCGCAGTGGTGTAGCCCGTGAGTTTGCCGGTAAGGGCGAATGGTATGCCGCCCTGTTTGATTATGACAACGATGGCGACCTGGACATCTTTTCCGCCAATGGCACTGCAGAAGAACTCATCGTTCAGCTCCCGCTACTCCTGGAAAATGACGGCAAAGGAAACTTTAAAAACGTTGGCCCTGAAGTAAGTGACTATTTCACTACAAAACGATCAGGAAGAGGCGGTGCAGTGCTGGACTATGACAATGACGGCGACCTTGACATTGTCGTTTCGCACCTTGACGGAGCGGGGGATGCCGTGTTGTTACGAAATGATGGCAGCAATAAAAACCACTGGCTGGGCCTGGAGCTCAAAGGAAAAAACGGCGCAGCTTCCGCCATCGGAGCCACTGTCACTGTTTATATGGGAGACATGAAGCTGGTCCGGGTAAACCAATGGGGCAACGGGTATATGGGATTCAACGATCCCCGGGTGCATTTTGGCCTTGGACAGCATGAAAAAGTGGATAAGGTTGAAGTACTTTGGGCTGATGGTGACACCACTGTTTTGGAGGGTGTAGAAGTGGACAGGTATATGGAAATCAAACAATAATTTTCACCTAAAGCATGATATGTCTGCGGCGCCACATCAAATACATTTTAGTGCCTGTCCATAACGTGAGCATTTTGGCGCCACCAGAGGCCTCCATAAAATTGCTTTTAAAATCCCGTGGCCGGATTCCGATCATTATCGGGAAAGGGCACTAATTATCCAGTTTTACTTTCAATGGCCCTCCGCTGGAAACAAAACTCCCCCCTACTTCATCCAGGTTTACATCCAGTTCATCGGAGGTATCAATACCTGAAATATTCACATCAAGATCATCAGAAGTGTCTATGCCGGAAATGTTTACATCCATTTCATCGGACGTTCTTATGCCCACGATAGTCACATCCATTCTATCCATAGGATTTATTCTCACTGTAATGCTCCCGTCTGCATTGAGGGGCACCAGGCCGTAAACCACTTCATTTTCTACTTTCTCATCGGCGTAGGCACGCGGAAAGATATCCAGTTGGGACAAAGTAAGCACCACCAGGCAAATAGCAATGATGGTGAGCAGGGTTTTGGTGTATTGGTCTGTTTTCATGACTTTTTCAATTTCAACTAACATTTTTTAAATTCAATTTTAACAGATATAACATCTCATTAAAAATGTTTTCAAAAAATGAGCCAAAGAGGGATTAAAACAGTAAAATAAATAGAATAATCTCAAGGCGTTCACTAATTACTATTACATATGGGCATCACATTTTAAAATTAAAGGTTATACAATTGTCCAAGTACATCAATAGAAGTGTATTAAAAGAAAAAGTGTTTTTCCACCCCGGTGGGGCGGGAAAACACTTTTTCTTTTAACACCTAAAATATATGCATATGGATTTTGGGCACTTACTGTTTCATAAAGCGGCTATAACTTATTTGCTTATGATCATCCACCAAACGCAATAGATAGGCCCCATTTTTTAGTCCAATGTCACTTATTTTCAGTTCGAAAATATTTACTCCTTTTGATAATGGTTGATACCCCTGATAAACTACCTTACCACTCAAATCAACCACCTGATAGTCCAATTCTGTTCCATCAACATTGACATACTCTACTTTTAAAAAGTGACGAACGGGGTTGGGGTATAGCGTAACCGACACTCTGCTTGCACTCTCAACATCCTCAGTAGTCAGTTTATTGAAGTTATCGTTATTGCCTTTGCCAGAAAAAACTACAATTGACCCTCCTGCAATGTCTGTAGAAGCAGCCTGGTCGTCAGCAACACCTCGTTCATTATCATAGACTATCACCTCAGTATATTTGTCCCAGATTTTTATGCGGAACTTGTCTGGAGATTCTTTACCCAGATAACTCCCGTCCTGCGCAGTGATCATAAACCCATATTCACCAGAATTATTTATTGTTCCAACGCCCTTAAATTTTGCATTTTCACCGGCGACTACCAACCATTCATATATATCACTATGAAAATTCAAATCGCCCGCTTTGAACTGGAACTGAGCATTACCAACTGGTACCGAAGTACCTTTCTTGTATTTGGAAACAAAACCAAAATTAGCTTTTCCTACTGCGTCAGGGTATTCTGTTGAGGCCCCAACCGGTGAATTAATAAAACCTCCTCCTGTAACAAAACCTCCGTATGGATCATAAGCGACCACATATTGATACACCAGGACAGCTTCCTCTCCACATATATCTGTTACAATTAAACTAACAGTATATACGCCGGGAACAATATAAGCATGAGTACCAGATACACTTAAAACACCGGATGACACATCAATATCATCATAAAGGCCATCACCCCAATCAAAGCGAGCATTTATAGCATTGTCGTCATTGAAAGAACCCGAGGCAGAAAAAATCGTATTGATTTTTACCGGATCAACTGAGGAGGACACATTGCTTACGACAGGCATTTCATTTGTAATGGTTACTATTGCCGTTTCAATTGCCGTGTTTCCATTGATATCTGTACCTGTCATCTCAACCTGATTTTCACCGATATCGCCACAGGTGAAAACCGTTTTACTCAGTGTTAAATCCCTGATACCACAATTATCATAACTTCCATCATCAATATCCTGCACACTGATTACAACCTGACCTGTTATACCCATTTGTATGACAATGTCCCTGGTTATAATTATCGGGGCCACATTATCTTCCACTGTCACAACCGCCTCTGTTTTGGAAACATTATCGTTGACATCGGTTACCGTCAGAATTACCGTATTCGGCCCTACATTAGCACAGGTAAAGGCATCTATATCCAATACCAGTGAAGCTATACCACAGGCATCGGTACTGCCTGCATCGATATCAGCAGGAGTAATTAAAGCATTTCCTGCTCCATCCAACTGCACCGTAATGTCCTGGGCCAGGGCCACAGGGGCCACTTTGTCCTCCACAGTTACTACAGCCTCTGCCGTTGAAATATTTCCATTCACATCGGTCACCGTCAGTATTACCGTGTTCGGCCCTACATTAGTACAGGTAAAGGCCTCTGTATCCAATGCAAGTGAGGCTATCCCACATGCATCAGTACTGCCTGCATCGATATCAGTAGTGGTTATTACTGCATTTCCCGTTGCGTCCAGTTGCACAGTAATGTCACGGGCAAGCGCAACAGGGGCCACATTATCTTCTACCGTTACCACGGCCTGGGCAGTTGAAATATTACCGTTGACATCGGTTACAGTAAGTATTATCGTGTTCGGCCCTACATTAGCACAGGTTAAAGCATCAACATCCAATGCAAGGGAGGATATACCACACGCATCGGTACTTCCTGCATCGATATCAGCGGGGGTTATTAAAGCATTTCCTGAATCATCCAACTGCACCGTAATGCCCTTGGTCAGAGCAACTGGGGCCACTTTGTCCTCTACAGTTACTATTGCCTCTGCCGTTGAAATATTGCCGTTAACATCGGTTACCATCAGTACTACCGAATTTGGCCCTACATTAGCACAGGTAAAAGCATCAACATCCAATGCAAGGGAGGCTATACCACAGGCATCTGTACTGCCTGCATCGATATCAGCAGTCGTGATTATTGCATTTCCCGTTTCATCCAGTTGCACTGTAATGTCTTTTGTAAGGGCCTCTGGTGCCACATTATCTTCTACCGTTACCACAGCCTGTACGGTGGAAATATTTCCATTTGCATCGGTCACGGTCAATACTACCGTGTTAGGCCCTATATTGACACAGGTGAATACATCTCTATCCAATGCAAGAGAAGCTATGCCACAGGCATCGGTACTGCCTGCGTCAACATCAGCGGGGATAATCATCCCATTTCCTGATGCATCCAACTGCACAGTAATGTCCTGGGCCAGGGCCACCGGCGCCACTTTGTCTTCTACTGTCACCACAGCCGGCGCCGTTGAAATATTGCCATTCACATCGGTCACAGTAAGTATTACCGGATTCGCTCCTATATGATTACAGTTAAAAGCAGTTTCATCCAAAGCCCTGGATGCAATACCACAGGCATCAGTACTGCCCGCATCAATATCAGCGGCGGTAATCACTGCATTGCCCGTCGCGTCCAGTTGTATTGTAATGTCGTTTGTCAGGACCACAGGGGCCACAGGATCCACTATGGTAACCAGCGCAGTTGCTGTAGAAATATTTCCATGGGCATCAAGTGCCGATAAAGTCACTTCATTTTCTCCTATATTTGAACAGTTAAAGCGGTCTATATCAATGGAAAGGGCACCTTCCAGTGCCATAGCACAATTATCGCTGGTTCCGTTATCAACCATTGCAGGCGAAATAACAGCATTACCTGTTTCATCCAACTCTACGGTAATATTTTTTATCGAAACGGTTGGGGCTTCTTGATCAACAACCGTAACGGTAAAGCTTTGGTCAGCGCTGTTTCCACATTCATCGGTAGCGGTTACAGTCACCAGGGTTTCTCCTAAAGCAAACTCGGAACCCGATGCAATACCGTAAGTCAACGTGACCACACCACAACCATCGGTAGCTGTAATCTCTGGATAGGTTACAAAAGCCGTACAAGCACCCGTTTCGGTGGGTACCTCCAAAACCGCCAAAGGAACACCTGTAATCGTTGGCGGCGATGTGTCGGTTATGGCAACGGTCTGCTCCATGGTAGCGGTATTGCCGGCAGCATCTGTAGCGATCCAGCTCCGCAATAAGCTGTAGTTTCCGGAACAGTCTCCCTCTGATCTGGTTTCTGCGAATACCACTTCAAGCGGACCGTCTTTTTCATCCAGTGCCGTAATGGTTGCTGGTAATGGTACATCCTCGCATGATACCGAAACATCAGCAACTATTTCGCTAAACGCCGGCGGGGTGATGTCAGGGGCCTCTCCGGATAGTTTCACCAGCCAGTAATCCTGTCCTCCTTTATTTGAACTTGTTTTTTCTCCTCCTACCCCTGAATTTGAATAGCCTGCTAAAGAAATAGACCTATCAGGTGAAACATCGAGGCCAAGCGAATAATCATTATTTGTTCCTCCAATTGTTTTGTCCCACAATACCTCTCCTTGGGCATTTATTTCAAGTACCCAATAATCAGCACCTCCCCTTGTATTTTCGGATTTTTCGAATGAAGCTGGAGAATCTGAATACCCACTTAACACAAAGCCATTATCAACACATTCCAGATCTTGAAAGAAATCACTCTTTGTGCTTCCATAAGTATTGTCCCATTCTTTTTGGCCATAACTATTCATTTTTATTACCCAATAATCATTACTTCCACGGGAGTTATGAGATTTATCATTGCCGTAATTAGAATTTGAATACCCACCAGCTATAATTCCTCCATCTGTGGTAAATTTCGCCTTCAACAATACATCATGACTATTATTCCCCCCGTAAGTCTTGTCCCATACTTTATTACCATTTTGGTCTGTTTTTACGAGCCAGTAATCATTACTTCCTTTATTTCCTGCTGTTTTATCACCACTTAGTGTAGAAGATGAATACCCCCCTAACAAAATACTTCCATCGGTATGAATATCCATATCTGTAAGAACATCCCAATTATTGCCCCCAATTGTCTTATCCCACTCTTTTTCCCCCAGGCTATTGATCTTCACTACCCAGTAATCAGCTCCCCCTTTGTTGTGTTGGTTTTTTTCATATCCTGCAGGGGAGTCAGAGTATCCGCCTAATAAAAAGCCTCCATCAGGTGTTTGCTCAATATCATACAGTACATCACTCCCACTTCCTCCATAAGTTTTATCCCATTCCTTTTGTCCCTGGCTATTGATTTTCACCACCCAATAATCCCAATTTCCCCTTGAGTTATCCGACTTGTCATTTCCAGCCTGTGAGTTAGAGTATCCTCCCAAAATGTAGCCCCCATCCTCAGTGGCTTTTCCAGATAGGAGAACATCCTGGCCATTTATTCCCTTATAGGTCTTATCCCACTCCTTTTCACCATTGGCATTTAGTTTTATAACCCAATAATTCCAGGCCGGGTCATATCTGGTATTTAATACATTATAGCATTTTTGCCTCCAACCCGTGCAACGATCCCACCCAAACCAACCACAAGAATAAGTATATTTTTCCCAGTAACATTCTTGTGTGTAGTAGTTTACAGGATATGTACTGGCATTTTCAGATTTATCATAACCGGCATTCGATTTGGAATAACCGGCCAATAACTTACTACCATCATCATGGTTTATAACTACCCTTGAGACATCATCACCCGTTCCTCCATAAACCTTATCGTAATCTATTTCTGTTTGGCCTTTTACAGAAGTCAAACTGCAACTGACCATTATAAGTATTAAGTATATGTTTTTCATAATCAATTGTAGTTAAGCGCTTTAACATTTACCATTAAATAAAATTGACCCAGGTTGTCGGCGGGGTCCATCTCGATCAACCGGTTTAAAGGAGCAACACTATTATTGCAATCAATCAAAGTTTCTGCATTCATATCTAACATTATGCCCTCAAAAACCACATTTTCTGTCGTTAAGCTATCAGACACTTCAATTACCCCACCTACAGTTAATGGCATCGGAGAATTGTTCACAAATTTATAACTCATGTATGTGAGACTGTCCGCACATTTCTCCAGTGTATATGACAATTTCACATCACTGCTCTCGTATAGTAATACCCAGGGATCATCTTGTGAGATGGTATTATAACTTTCCGGCCATTCAAAGGCCATAAAACTTAGGGAAAGGCATAAAAGCATGAATAATCCTCCAGCCCGTAATTTTGTAAATAGTCTCTTCATCGTTTTTTGATTAAAGTGTTATAATAAAAGTCTTTAATTGGATCGTAAACCGGATCAAGTTATTCGTATTGAACAAACTACATGAAAGTATGTTAGGGTTTGCAGAACCTACTCGTGCAACTCCATTTGCACAGATGGGAAATGATAAAGCCAACTCATATTCATTATTATAAAACTGTTTTTATACAAATAATCTTACAAAGATATCTTTTCGGAATTTTACGCGCAATACTCATTTTTAAGTATTTTTCAGATATTTGATGAAATTTATTTGCATAACATTAAAACGCTTTATATATTTTTTTATTTAACTTATTAGCTATATATATCTTTTTTTTGACTTATATATGTGTTTTATATTTTTTTAATTACCACGAGGGGTTTTGTGAAAAAATTGACACTTTGAGGCCAACATCAAATTTTTCTTAACAAAAAGCACAAACTCCTTACCTGAAAACAATGAGTAATGCGGGCAAACTTATAGGGAGGAGATTACTACTCCCGCTTCAACACCTCCGCCGGATTGATAAACATACTTTTTATAGCATAATAACTGCCTGTGGCCAAAGCAATAACAAGCGTGATAAACACGGTACTGAAGAGCAAACTGTTTGGCCATAAGAAGGGCGCCTTTACCGATGCCCATGAAGACCGTGTCCGCCTGTTTAAAACAGTAGAAGGCGGCACCATTTTTCTCGATGAAATCGGGAATATCAGTCTGCCCTACAGGCCAAATTGCTCTCCGTGGTCCAAAAAAAGGCCTTTGTACCGGTGGGCGGCAACCAAAGCATTCGTTTTGATTTACGACTAGTAAGCGCCACCAATGCCCAGCTCCACAGTATGGTGCATGAAAACAAATTCAGGGAAGATTTACTATACCGGATCAATACAGTGGAAATAAACATACCACCACTAAGAAAAATGAGGCCCTTTTTGATACATACCATAATACATTTACGCTCCTCAGAAAGAGAAACCCTTAAACTCCAATCCGTTGATGGCCCCCTACAATTGTCTGTTGCGGTAAAGGAATTCGTCTTGCAATACAGACTGATACTGCTCCAAAACATCCAAACAGAGACCGAACGAATAGAAGTGGAGGCCTGGCAAAAACTGGCCAGCGTACTCACCCATGAGATCATGAATTCCGTGACACCCATTGTCTCCTTGTCTTCTGCCTTGAATACCATGATGCACGATGAAAAGGGAAACCCAAAAGGCCCCGGTCAACTGACGGAAGAACAAATCACCGATATCAGGGAAAGTATCCAAACAGTAGAAAACAGGAGTAAAAGTCTTTTGGAGTTCGTCACCGCATACCGCGAGTTTCGGAAACCATCTGTACCGGAGTTTAAAAACTTTGACCTGTCAGTAACCCTCCGGCGATTGTACTAACTGCTGCGACCTGAACTTGAAAGGCACGACATTGCCATTGACCTTCAGTTACCCGGCCAGGTACTGCCCGTCAATGCTGACGAGGGCCTGCTCGAACAGGTCTTTATCAACCTTATTAAAAATGCAAGAGAGGCGCTGGTCGGAACTTCCAACGGTGTAATTACAATTTTAGCAGAAAAGACAGAAAATAAAATTTTAGTCACCATCACAGACAACGGACCCGGCATGGATCAGCAAACCCTCGACAATATTTTCATCCCCTTTTACACTTCGAAAAAGAAGGGCTCTGGTATTGGATTAAGCATTTCCAGGCAAATTTTAAAGCAACATAATGGGAGTATTGTAGCACAGTCAGCGGTGGACAAAGGGGCGAGCTTTGCGGTGAAGTTGATGGGGGAAGGATCCTGGTCA
>JAOUKJ010000053.1 GCA_029882675.1 Cyclobacteriaceae bacterium | reverse complement strand
CTTAGAAGCCAACAGGTCATTGCAGGTAATATTATTGTACGCCAACGGGGCACCAAGCAGCACCCGGGAGATAATGTAGGGATGGGGAAAGACCATACCCTGTTTGCACTGACCAATGGGGTGGTGAAATTTACCAAAGGAAGACAAAACAGATTGTTTGTATCTGTCGAGCCGGCAGAGGCTTAATTTTTTTTTAAAAAATCATTTAAGATGGGTCATCAGGATATAAAGCTGATGACCCCTTTTTTTGTATAATTTTCAATAAACGAGACATAATGCATTAATATATCACGGTTATTGCGTTTTTGTTGTGTGTTTGTTGCAAATCTTATTTTTAAATGAATACAAATATTTTTTTTATTAAACTAATATATCCCGTAAATTGGGGCATATTTGTTTAACTATTTCTAATCTATATTTTTCAACCTAAATACTGTAATTATGAGGAAGTTTTTACTATTGACTTCACTTGTGCTGATGACTGTACTGGTAGTACAGGCACAGGAGAGGACGGTATCGGGTACGGTAACGAGCTCAGATGATGGCTCTTCCCTGCCCGGTGTAAACGTTCTGTTGCAAGGCACCAACGCAGGTGCCGTATCTGACATAGATGGAAATTACAAGATTGCCGTGCCTGATGCAGGTGGCGTTCTGGTATTTTCATTTATTGGTTATGCTTCGAAAGAAGTAGAGGTCGGATCACAGACTACTATTAATGTAGCACTGGATCTCGATGTACAACAATTATCTGAGGTGGTTATTACTGCTTTGGGTGTCGCCCGGGAGAAGAAGACCCTGGGGTATGCCACGCAGGAAGTGAAATCTGAAAACCTGCGTGTAGCACGGGAAACTAACCTTAACCAGTCACTGGCCGGTAAAATTGCCGGTGTGCAGGTAGTTAGTGGTTCTGGTGCAAAATTTGGAAATGCCGCTATTCGAATCCGCGGTGTACGGGGATTAAATGGCTCAGCACCTTTGTATGTTGTTGATGGGATCATTGTTCCGGATGCCAACTCCATAAATATGGACAACGTAGAATCCGTGAACGTATTGAAAGGAGCTTCTGCTGCTGCTTTGTATGGTAACCGTGCACGTGATGGTGTGATTGTGATTACCTCAAAGAAAGGTGTGGATGGTCAGTTATCTATTACATTCAATAACTCCACATTTTTTGAAAGAGTAGCTACACTCCCTGAGTATCAGAATGAATATGGCGGAGGTTATGATCAGAGTTTTAAGACCTTTACTTACGATCCCGCTGTACATGATCCCGGTCTGGCTGGTTTGGATGGCGCAAGTTACCCTAACCCAATGTACGGCGATGAAAGCTGGGGTGCTCCCCTCCAGGGACAGCAGGTGGCTCAGTGGGATGCGTGGACAAAAGGCACCGAGGGTTATGGAAAAACAAGGCCCTGGGAGGCACACCCTGATAACATTCGCAACTTTTATGAAAAAGGAGTGATGACCAATAACAACCTTTCCGTTGGAAAAGGGGGAGAGGATTATAATATTATGGCCAGTATTAGTAATAGCAACCGCAAAGGCGTGCTTCCTGGTTCCGACCAAAAGAAAAATTTCCTGAATCTGCTCACTACAGTTGATTTAAGCGAAAAATTGACACTGACTGGGATAGTAAATTATAATGGTGTGAAAACAAATGGTAACCTGGATGAAGGTTATGGAAGTATTGCATCGAATGTTAGTCAGTGGTTTCAGCGTCAATTGGATACTGACCTATTGCGGAAATATTACAAATTACCCGATGGTACATTTACCAGCTGGAATATATTGAGTCCTACAAATCCAAATCCGCTTTATTGGGATAATCCTTATACTATGCTGTTGGAAAATAAGGAGCAACGGCGTGAAGAAGTCTTCTTTGGTAAAGTGGGCTTAACCTATGAGATTATAGAAGGTCTCAAAGTTTCAGCCAATATGACAAGAGCTACGAAAAACAATTGGTTTGAAGGGCGTACAGCTTCAGGAACACTGGACACTGACCGCTATAGAACGAGTTCAAGATCCAAAAAAGAAGATAACTATGAGTTTTTAGTTACATATAATAAGCAGCTTAATGAAGATTGGTCTATAAGTGCTCTTGCAGGGGCCAACAATAGATTGAATGATGGTTTTTTCTGGGACATTGGTACTGTAGGGGGACTTTCCGTTCCGAACCTTTACAATTTGAAGGCTTCTGTTGACAGGCCATTGGCTGAAAACGAGAAACAATTTAAGCAGGTGAGAAGTGCCTATGCACAAGCCTCAGTAGGTTTCCGCGAAATGGTATATATTGATGCCGCGGTAAGATCTGATTGGTCTTCATCACTTCCAAAAGATAATAATCAATATACTTATCCTTCGATTGCAACGACCTTTATCTTTTCAGAGTTGCTCCAGGATCAAAATATTTTGTCTTTTGGTAAGTTGCGTGCAAACTATGCGCTTGTCGGTTCAGATATTGATCCATATCAGTTGGATCCTACCTTTACCGTAAATAATCCTTATGGTAATACGCCCACCATGACATTGCCCAATACATTGCCCAACGTGAATTTAAGGCCTTCGTATAGTGAGTCAATGGAAGCAGGTATTGCTATGAACTTCCTGAACAACCGGATTACTACAGATTTTGCAATTTACAGCTATAACAATAAGGATGAGATCATACAGGTGTCTACACCTGGTTCAAGTGGTGTCAATGCTGCATGGGTCAACTCTGGTTTAACGGTTTCAAAGGGTTATGAATTTACCATTGGCGGTACGCCGGTTAAGACCAATGACTTTGAATGGACGATTAGCGCGAACGGTTCACATTTTGAAAATGAAGTACATGAGTTGTATCCCGGCTTAACGACCATCCGTTTAGGTAATGGCTGGGGAGGCACAGGTACAACCGGAGGTTGGGGAGGTGTAAATGCACAAGCCAAAGTACCCGATGAAACTACCGGTGAGGTATATCAGTGGGGTACTATTGTAGGCCGGGCATTCCAGCGTCATGAAAACGGTAGCATCCTGATTGAAAGTGATCCCACTTCCAGTCGGTATGGTAAGCCACTCACTGAAAATGACCAGATATTAGGTAATATTCTACCTGACTTTGTAGGTGGTATTTTTAACCGGTTTACTTATAAGGATTTTGACCTGGCCCTGACCATCGACTGGCAAAAGGGTGGTGTGATGCACTCTATCACACGCATGTTCCATGCCGCAGCTGGATTAAGTCCTGAGACTGTCGGTGATAATGACAGAGGTACTCCACAACGGGATCCTGTTGCAGATAATGGCGGTATCCGTTTTGATGGTGTATATTCAGATGGAACACAAAACGATGTTTATCTGGAAGCCAATGATTACTGGTGGACTTTGTTCGGAACGCACGAGCGTTGGTTGTACGAATCAAGCTTTGTGAAGCTCAGGGAAGTAAGACTGGGATATTCGTTGCCTAAATCCTTGTTAGGGGATATGGTGAAGAACGTTAATGTGGCCGTAATTGCAAATAATCCATGGTTGATATATACTGCTGTTGACGGTATTGACCCTTCAGAAATGGGTGGTCAGGAAGTTGATGCACGTACTAATGGTGCCTGGGTAGAAGGCGGACAACTTCCCGCTACCCGGAGTTTAGGTTTTGATATTAAAATAAGCTTTTAATTTATAGCGATATGAAATTATTAAAGAACATTCAATATAAACTGCTGATCGTACTGCTTACGGTGGGCATGATATCGTGCGATTTATCTGATTTTGGTGATACTAATGATGATCCAAATAATACGACCAGTCCCAAAACTTCAGCATTACTGACCAATGCTTTGAAAGCCTTGCCCTGGACGACTGCTGGTGATAATGGTAGAAACTTCAGAGCAGGACAGCACTATGTACAGTATGTAGGGAATACCCAATATACTGGTGATGATAACTATGATGCGGATAAGTTTGATTATAACTCGATTTACACAGGGCCTTTGGCGGACTTGAAATTTATCATAGATTATAACGTAGACGCGGACACTAAAGACGTTGCAGCATCTTCAGGATCCAATGGCAATCAGATAGCAGTGGCTAAAATCCTGATGTCATATTATTATTTACACCTTACTGATCGTTTTGGAGATATACCTTACTCGGATGCTTTAAAATCTGGTGAGGCTACTCAGGTTTTGTCTCCTGGATTTTCTACCCAGCAGGAAGTTTATAATGGAATTTTCTCCACTTTAACTGAAGCTGTGAGTAGTATGGATGGTGGGAAAATTCCGGAGGGTGACATCCTTTTTGGTGGTGATATGGGCATGTGGAAAAAGTTTGCAAATACCATCCGTATGGTAGCAGGCCTTCGCTTGTCTGAAGTGGATGAAGCCAAAGGAAAAGCTGAGTTTACATCAGCCCTTAGTGCCGGTGTTATTTCAAGTAATGATGAACGCATTGTTTATCAGTATCTTGCTGAGCAAAACAATGAAAACCCCTGGTTTAGTGCTTTCCGTACAAGAGAAGACTGGTCTATGACCAGTACTATTGTTGATTATATGAACCACAGCAGTTCCGTCAACCCTTTTACGAGCAAGGCAGGTATGATGGATGTGATCATGGATCCCCGTCTTCCTAAGTATGCAAATCCTACAGAAGCTTCTAATTTCAAGGATTATGTAGGGCAGCCTTATGGACTAACAGAAGCTGATGCCGGTGCTATTTCAAACTCAGAGGTTTCTCTATTAGGCGATTATATGCGCACACAAGATTTGGCATATCCCATATATTCTTATGCTCAGGTATTGTTTTGCCAGGCAGAAGCTGCAGAGCGCGGATGGACTGGGGGTGATGCCCAGCAATTGTATTATGATGCAATTTTCGCATCTCTGGAAGAGTATGGAGTAGATGGGGATTACGATCAGTTTATCCTGAATTCAGAGGTGGCCTGGGATGCGACAAAAGCCCAGGAACGTATAGCAACTCAAAAGTGGGTGGCCATGTTCCTTGTAGGATATGATGCGTGGAGTAACTGGAGAAGAACGGGCTTCCCTGTACTTCAGCCATCTCCCAATGGAATACTTTCTCAAACAATTCCTACTCGTCAGGCTTATCCTGACTCAGAAAGAGACCTAAATACCGTAAATTGGCAGAAAGCTGTTGATAACCAGTTTGGTGGAGTAGATGACCTGAATGGTAAAGTTTGGTGGGACAAATAATTAACTAATTGTTCAAAGTAAAAAGGCCATGCAGAAATTTCTGCATGGCCTTTTTTTTAATCATCAATTAAAACGGTTTATACTGACTAATCTGTTCAATAAAAGACATTAACAATCCGGGATCCATAATGATCACAAATACTGCCCCATATAGGGCGCCAAATAAATGGGCATCGTGATTAATATTGTCCATGCTTTTCTTTCCCATCTGAAAGGAATAGAGTAAATAGAGAATGCCTAAAATAAAACCGGGTAGGCACAAAATACCAAATAGGCATAATTTGGTGAGGGGATCAATGAGGATGAATGCAAAAACGAGGGCAGAAACGCCACCGGATGCACCCAGGGAATAATAAAATTCGTGATCACGGTGCTTAAGGTAGGAGGGAATGCTGCTTATTACAATAGCGCTCAGGTAGAGGCCCAGGTAAATAGGAATGGATAAATCATATAAATAACCCAAATACGTCTCTACTCCACGTCCCAGGAAGAACAAAGTAAACATATTGAAAACCAGATGGCCCCAGTCTTTGTGGATAAACCCTGAGGTGAGAAAACGAAAATATTGCCCGTGGTGTCTTGATTTATAAGGGTTGAACATCCACTTTTCGTAAAAAAGGGTGTTTTTCCAAGCATGCATTGATATCAATACGGTAATAATAATCAGTATAATGGTAACAGGTGTACCCATAATTTTTATCGACAGGTAAAGGTTAATTTAAAATTGAAAATAAATAAATGATCGGACTCCACCTTTCATATATTGATATACGATGATAATGATGATCAGGCAGGCAATAATTTTAAAGGCTACATGTGAGCGAATAAAAGCATTTCTCACCTTATCCTTGGTGGTATAGGGTAGCCAATGCAAAACAAAACCTACTGCTAGTGTAATGAAAAACGGATAATTGGCAGTCACCACGGCCGGCACTACGGTTACATTGAAATCATACCATATCTGGCTCATCATATTTTTGGCGATTTCAATATTTTCAGATCTGAAAAATATCCGCGTAAAGGTGATGAAAGTAAAGGTGACCAGTATCTTCCAGGCATTCACGACCATGTTGTTATACCGCTCCCATGGACTTATTTTTCGCCAAAACTTATAAACTACAAGTCCCAGGCCGTTAAGCCCACCCCAAATCACAAAATTCCAGCTGGCACCATGCCACAGCCCGCCCAGCAACATGGTGATCATCAGGTTGATGTTGGTGTCTATATTACGTTTGACAGCAGGTATATACCTGGCCAGAATACCTAAAAACAGCACCGCGCCACCAAAATAAAAAGCCAGAGGTGGCCATCCGGAGATGAGGACAATAATGGACAGGATTGCAATCATAGAAATGTAAGTTGCCGCTGTACCCCGGCGATTACCCCCCAGCGGGATGTACAGGTAGTCTTTTAGCCAGGTTGAGAGTGAGATATGCCATCGTTTCCAAAATTCACCTACATTTCTCGCTTTATAGGGTGAATTGAAATTGGTGTTTAGGCGAAATCCAAGCAGCAGTGCAATGCCGATGGCAATATCTGTATATCCGCTAAAATCGGCATATACCTGCATGGAATACCCGGTGACGGCCATCAGGTTCTCAAACCCGGAGTTGCGCAGGGGGTCGCTAAATACGGTATCAATAAAATAAAATGCGATAAAGTCGGCTAAGATTACCTTTTTTGCCAGCCCTTTCAGGATCCAGTACAGGGCCAGCCCAAATTCGTATTTTTTGAGCTTATAATCCTTGTAGAGCTGCGGAATGAAATGAGAAGCCCTGACAATCGGCCCCATAACCAACTGGGGGAAAAAGGAAACATAAAACCCAAAATCAAGTATGTTTTTAACAGGTTTGAGCATACCCCGGTATATATCTACGGAATAACTGATGGTCTGAAATGTGAAAAAACTAATGCCAATGGGCGGTAGCCAACGTGCCGGGTCATGGGGATACATGGTTTCATTGGCCTCATTAAACCAGTGCCCAAGATGCCCATCCAGATTAATAGCTGTACCAAAGACTTCATTAAACGAATCTGTAAAGAACCAGGCATATTTAAAGTAGACCAACACGAGCAGGTTAGTGGTGATACTTAAGACAACCAAAATGGTTTTGATGAGTTTCTTTCTGGAATGGTATATGCCAAAGCCCAGAATATAGTCGATAAGCGTGCTAAAAATAAGAAGGTAGAAAAAATAACCTGATATTTTGTAATAGAAAAAAAGACTGATCACAAAGAGGTAAATATTTCTTAGTCCTTTTTTCTTATAAATGATGGAATATCCAGCCAGCATCAGTCCGAAAAATATCCAGAAATACAGGCTGTTGAAAAACAGCTGTAGGTAGTCTTCGTTGTTGAACAGAAAGACTTTTCGCAAGTAAGTAGCTATGGAGTTAATCTCGAACACAACAGGGATTAATAACTTTTAGTGATATGTTGTTCATATGCTTTGACCAGGGCCGAGAAAAACAAGTCACCAGCTAAAACATATCCACGTGAAGTGAAGTGTATTTTATCATATTTAGCCAGGCCATAAGATTCCCACGTAGCAATGGAGTTGTAGCCCCCCATAATGGTGTACAGATCCCAAACTGCCGCATTATGCTCTTTGGCCAGTTCTATCATTGCTTCTTTTACTTTTTCCCCGTTTTTATTCGTATACCGTCGTTTGTAGTAGCTGTCATTATTGGTCGTAAATATAATGGAAACATCCGGTGAAACAGATTTTATCATTTTAATTAGATCCCGGTAGTTTTGCTTAAAAATTGAAGGGCTAAATTTCGTTGTATAGGCATCGTTGATTCCGATAGAGAAAATAATCAACTCGGGCTCGACAGCCTGCGTGTGTAAGGGAAGGAGGTTGCAGCGCAGATAGCTCGGTACGCTTGCCCCGTTAATTCCTATGGCATGATAGGCAAAGCCCGGGTCTTTGGTTTCAAATTTCAGTCCGTATAGTGTAAAATGGTTTTGCGAGGGGCTGGTTTTAACAAAATGAAGGGTAAGTGAGTCTTGCGGGATGGAGGTGGTGACTAATGTGTAGCCAAGCTCAGGGTAGGGAACAACCTGTAGCGAAGAATCACCGGGGACAACGGTAAAAGAGGACGTGTCGGTATCATGGAATACTTTTACAGATTGATAATCATAGGGAATATAGTCCTGATCAAAACTCACTGTAATTCGAGTGCTGGGTGTGTAGGTCGTTGCAGATATTCCTGTAAGTCCAAGGGTACAGCTTCTCTTCTTTTCTACATTTCGGCAGCTTTCCCAACTTCCGGTGAAATGAACGCCATAATTGGAAGGATTGTTTGTGCGGGCCATCCGGAAGGGAAAGATCAAACCGCGGTAAGAATGTAACCCGGGCTGGATGGTTTGCAGGTGTTTTCTCATTTGTGCTGAGAATACGCCGGCCTGAATATGCGACCCCCCCATGTGGATGATATCTACCTGTTCGGTTCCATCGTAAACGACCTTATCAAACTTATTAAAAAGTTTTTCAAACCCGGAGCTGTCACCATAAAAGGTGAGTTTGTTGAGTTCGTATTTGATAAAAGGGTATTCGTCAATTTCGTGTGGATAATCCTGGGCAGAAGCCTGAAATGAGACCAATGAAATTATATATGAGATTGTAAACAGCCATTTTTTTCTTTTCATAAAATCAATCCTTATAGGCATTATAATCCGCTATGAGGGCATTGTAAAACATTTGCGCCACTTTCTCTGCTCCCCTGTGGTTGAAATGCACGTAATCTTTGGCTGCCAGTGAAGGATTAGCCTCTACCCAGGCTTTCATTGCACCCTTGCCGCCCATCGCTTCCAGCAGATCCCAGTATACTCCACCCTGATTAAAGGTGGCCTCCTTCAGGGCATCTCTCACTTCGTCAAGAAGGTCATAGGATTCATATTCCCCGTTAATAAACGTTCCCATATCAGACGGGCCAATGACAATAATAGCCACGTCCGGGATCATGCCTTTGAGGAGCACCAGTTGTGATTCAAACCAGCGTCCGTATTGTTCACACTCTTTAAAATTATCAATATAGGGCATTACATTTCCTCCAAACTGAAGAATGAGCAGTTTGATATCAAATTGGTTAAATGATTGAGCCAGCAGGGCTCGGTTTATTTTGCGAAATAAAGTGCCGGAGCTTCCACGCATGGCTATGTTGTCAACGATGATGCCCTTGTTGCCCTCAAGGCTAATGCCATATACGTCCGGACTTGTCTTGCTCTCAAACTCGAGGCGTAGCGGTTGTTGATCGGATACAGCTCTCTCAATGGCCAAAAGGGGTCCATCATTTGGTGGGATAATTTTTTCCTCCAACAGACTGTCAGCAGAATATATACGGAAGGTTAATGGGGCTTCTATGTTGCCCATGAGTAATTTCATGCGCTCGTAATGCCTGGTTTTGGGGTAAGTAATTCCGGAAGGTTCAAAGGTAATCCAACCGGTATGTGTTGTGGTATCTGTGAAAAGCGAATCTGTTTTTACGCTGTCAGGAATAATGGGTGTAAACCGGCCAAAAGACGCCAGTGGCCCGTACCGGTTGTGTGTTACGGTGCTGTCTTGTTTGCCATACAGGGTGTATCGTTGCCAGTTGTCTGAGTACGCTTGTTTTATGCCGGCACTTTTTACCAGGGGGACAGAGGCCACCAATCCCGGCCCGTTTCCTCCAAATTTATTTTGCAGCTTATGCCTGAGGTAGCCGGTGATTCGATCCCCCTCGATTTGAGAGTCACCGTAATGCATGATGCGTGTCTTCCCCGAGGTATTTGTTTTTTCCAGTGTCTGAAACAAGGCGTGAAGGAGGGACTTGTCATCGGATGGATAGTGCAATTTCAACTGCCATTGCCGGATACTGTCTTTGGCTCGTGCCTGCCGGGTGCTGTCTCTTTTTATTTTTGCTGCCAGTTCCAGGCTGTCGATGTCAAATTCGTTTTCGAAAACAAATGTAAAGTCTTTTTCCTGTACAGTGTCCAGTGCAAACAAGTCCTTAAGGCTGGGGTAGTCAACGGTATAAATTTCCCCTACTCGAATGCCCTCACGGGGAAAGACGAGACTGATTACACCCAGACACAGGAAAAGGGTAACCATAAATAGAAAAACCTGAACGGGCTTCACTGCTTTTGTTGTTTCTTTTTGGTTTTAATTTCTTACTATTTTTATCACTTGTCCTGGTTTTATGGACGCAGAGATGTTGTTTATTTGCTGAATACCTTCTATCGAATTGCCCGGGTTGTTTTTGGCAATACTCCAAAGGGTGTCCCCCTCTTTGATGGTATAGTAGGTTAGGTTTTTCGGGCTGCTTACCACTACAGGTTTGGGAGTGCTTTTATTCGTGGAAGTATGGGCAACGGTTTTACCTTCCGGGACATATATGGTCAGTTTTTGTCCGATGTTAATCCGGTCACTACGCATATTGTTCCAGCGTTTTACCTGAGAAACACCTACGTGGTGCTTCTCCGCTATTTTGCCAAGAAAGTCCCCTGACTGTACAACATATACTACTTTTTTGCTATTTGCGGGTATGGGGGGAGCTGTGTAAGAAGAGGTGGCATTGTATCGTGGGACTGGTTTTTTAGGCTTTTCAAATTTGCGTGTTTCTGCATACAGCTCTTCTTGGAAGGCCGCTGTTTTTGGATCTGATTCAGCGGGAATATAGAAAACAAACCCATCATTGGCCGGAGGGATATAGTCGCCCCGGAATGTTGGGTTAATCATCAGAATTCGCTGTGATGAAATGCCCAGTTTCTTAGCCAAAACCTCCAATGCCACCTTTTCGCTATTGGTGAAAATTTCACGTTGATTTTCCGTCCGGATAATGGGGGGATTCAAATCGTGTTCGGGGAAATAGTTTGACAGGTAGAGTGATGCGAAAAAAGATGGAACGATCTGCTGGCTGTAATTGTCGAGAAATGGTCTGACCTGCCAGTAATTGACCAGGTTTCCTGACCGGCTGATGGCTTTATTCACTACAGCCGGGCTACTTGCGAAGGCGGTGATGGCCAGGTTCCAGCTTCCATATTTCGCATAAAGCAATTTGAGGTATTGGGCCGCTACATGGGTTGCTTTTTCAATGTCTTTGCGCTCATCTGTAAATTCATTAACTTTTAATTTGTTTTTAATGGCAACAAAATAATTCAGGCTCCAGAGGCCTGTGCCACCATATGGACTAATGGCCTGATTGTGCATGCCGGAAAGCACCAATGGAAGTGAAGCGAGGTCTTTTGGTAACTGATAGTGCGCAAATATTTCACGAATGGTTTTTAAGTGAATGCTTTCAAGAGCCAGGGCAATCTCGATATTCTCTTTTTGTCCAGTCAGGTAATGTTGTATATAACCCATGACTTGATCGTTGAGCTCGAGGTGCAGTGAGAGGTGTAATTCCCTGAACAAATGCGTCACTTTTTCCTGCGAAAACTGTTCTGGCGAATTTGATAAATCTCTTTTGGAATTTTTCAATACCGGCTTGTACCATTTGGTCAAGCTATCAATCGGCGTGTAAGGCCCCTCCTCCTTTTCTTCCGGATGACCAAAAGAACATAAGCTCAATGTAGAGAGGGCAAAAAATAGTAAAAAACCCTTGTATGTCGTCATTATGGGTTCCAATATCATTCTTTTTTTTATATAAAACAAATAATTTATAGCTTGTAAAGGCTATTTAGTGCTTGTCTGTAAATTAACAGTTTGGGTTTTTCCGCTGCCAGCGGCGTTGGAAAAACCCTTAAAACAATCATTTTTCGAGGTCGAAGGCCTTGAAAACCAAATCGTAAAACACCAGTGTTCAGATTTTATGAACGGACACTGTTTAACGTATTTATAGTTTATTCATCATCAGCAAAAATAGGGTTGGGTTGTCGGATGGAATATATTTACGATAAATACCGCCAATTATTGTACGGGTAACCTTCTGCTTGCAAAATTAAACTGATCTGCCCAATTTTCAACGTTTATTTTTCAATAATCATTTTGTTGCCGGTGATGATGTGTACCTCGGGCAATTGGTTTTCAAGTGCAGTATGGCCGGCTGGAGTTGTTGCCGTGTTCCATAGGTAAAGCTTGCGCAGATGAGTGCAATGTTCCAATTGTTTCAGGCCTTGATCGGTTATATTTGTGCCATAGAGATTCAGGTATTCCAGGTAGGGCAGTTGTGCGATATGGGTCAGTCCCAGATCGGTGATTTCGGTATTTTGCAGATAAAGTCGTGTGATATTACTATAGTCTGCAAGGCCTTGCAAGTCATTATCGGAGCAGGCTGAGTTGGAAAGGTCAAGCCATGCGAGTTGGGTTTTTACCGGAGCAAGTAACTCCCCGGGGCTTTGGTCAAAGTTTTGGATTTTTGCCTGCAGTAAGTTAGTGTTTTTGGCAATCTGGCGTACAGAAATGCCAGAAAGGTTTTTTTTGTTTATCGTTTCGAAATCCACCATTTTAAAGTCCATGGAATACACGGGGTTTCGGTTTTTGTTTTCGCTGATCAATACGTCAAAGAGGGTGCTGATTTCTTCTGGCATTTCATATGATTCGATGATCCCCTCTGTTGGTGCACCTATATTTATCCACCACTTCAGCAGGTTAATTTCCCGATGGTTGAGTTGTCGTTTCCCTTCGGGTGGCATGTGGTCTTCGTCACCTTCCGGCAAGGTAATAAGTTGGAATAGATTGCTTTTTTCAGCATTCCCATTTTCTATGACAGGCCCGTTTTCTCCCCCTTCAAATAGTTTTGCAGCGGTGTTTAGTTGGAGATCTCCTTTCGTTTTACTTTCACTGTGGCAGGAGATGCATTTGTCATTTAATATAGGCTGAACCATATCATTGAAAATATCTGCCTTATCGATGCTATTAAGATGGTTGAGCCCGGTTAAAATATTTTTTTTCTCGATGCCTGTGATAGTGCGCAAAGGAGCAGGCAGGTATTCGGTCAGGTAAGCCTTTCCGTGGGTAAGGGAGCCTCCCCAATGGCCTGCAAGAAGTACAAGAATGATTAGCGTGCTGAAAAGGGAAAGGTAAGCCTTTTTCCATGCGGGCTTTATAATGAGATAACTATTTATCAGGTAAAGTGCCACAGCCAGGAGCGCCACGATGATGCCCAACCATTGGTGCC
>JAOUKJ010000500.1 GCA_029882675.1 Cyclobacteriaceae bacterium | reverse complement strand
CAGAGTATATTCTGGTGGATGGAAAAGTAAAAATTGTTGATGAACAAACCGGCCGTGTTATGGATGGCCGCCGATATTCAGACGGTTTGCACCAGGCTATTGAAGCCAAAGAAAATGTAAAAGTAGAAGACGCTACCCAGACCTACGCTACAGTCACCCTGCAAAACTACTTCAGGATGTACCATAAACTATCGGGTATGACCGGTACTGCGGAAACAGAAGCGGGTGAATTCTGGGAAATTTACAAGCTCGATGTCGTGGTGATTCCTACCAACCGAAAGATATCAAGGGATGACCGTCAGGATATGGTGTTTAAGACCATCCGTGAAAAATTTCATGCTGTAGTGGACGAAGTCGTTACTTTGACTGAGGCCGGACGGCCTGTGCTGGTGGGTACAACTTCTGTTGAGATTTCTGAATTGCTCAGCCGAATGCTGAACATGAAAAAGATAAAACATCAGGTACTCAATGCCAAGCAACACCAGCGTGAAGCCGAAGTAGTGGCAGAAGCGGGGAAACCAGGTACAGTGACCATAGCTACCAACATGGCCGGCCGTGGAACGGATATCAAGCTTACACCGGAGTCGAAAGCAGCAGGAGGGCTGGCTATTGTAGGTACCGAAAGACACGAATCACGCCGTGTCGACCGCCAGCTGCGCGGCCGCTCAGGCCGGCAGGGTGACCCGGGAAGCACGCAGTTTTTTGTGTCTTTGGAAGACAATTTGATGCGGATGTTTATGCCGGAAAGAATTGCTAAAATCATGGACCGGCTGGGATTGAAGGAAGGCGAAGTCATATCGCATAGTATGGTGACGAAATCCATAGAAAGAGCCCAGAAAAAGGTAGAAGAGAATAACTTCGGCATAAGAAAACGCCTGTTGGAATACGATGATGTAATGAATTCACAACGTGATGTGATCTATAAAAGGAGACATAATGCCCTCTTTGGAGAACGCCTCCAAATGGATATCCTGAATATGATTCTTGAATCCAGCGAAGATATTGTGTTTAATGCCAAAGCTACCGGCAATTACGAGGCCTTTAAACTTTCTACATTGGGGACACTGGGTGTGGATTATGACCTGGATAAAGAAGGGTTTGATAAAATACCGGAAGAGGAACTGGCCGAGAAAGTATTTCAAAAAGCTCTGAAACACTATCAGGATAAAAACAAATATATAGCTGACAAAACCTATCCCGTAATCAAAGCAACCCACGAAACAAGGGGTGCTACTATTGAGAATATTCTCGTTCCTTTTTCAGATGGTAAAAAGCAGATCGGCGTAGCAGCTAACCTGGAAAAATGTGTGAATACGCATAACCGGCTACTGATCACCGAAATGGAAAAGATCATCTCCCTGTCACTCATTGACTTACTGTGGAAGGAGCACCTTCGTGAAATGGACGATTTAAAGCAGTCTGTGCAAATGGCGGTGCATGAACAAAAGGATCCTTTACTGATTTACAAATTTGAAGGCTTTGAATTGTTTAAACGCTTTATCGCCCGCGTTAATGAAGATACCATCTCCTTCCTGATGAAGGCTGATGTACCTGTCGAGGAGCCCGATGATGTCAAGGAGGCACGCACGGCCCGAAGGCAAAAACAACGGCTGTCAGAAACCAAGGAAGAGTCGAAGTCTCTGCTTTCCGGTGGAGGAGGGCAGGAAAGCAGACCCCCTATACAAAAAACGGAACCCATACGCGTCGAACACCGCGTAGGAAGGAACGACAAGGTTTCCGTACAATACCCCGACGGAACAATTAAGAAAGATGTGAAGTACAAAAAAGTGGAAGATGATGTATTAAATAACCGTTGTGTTTTGCTCAATGACTAGACATGGAATCATAACATACGCGCTATTGGTTGGCTTTACCATGTTGTCATCGTGTGCTGCTTTGCTTTCGCTTGTAAACAAAGGAAACGCACCAGAACAACGTTCAACAGACTATGATGAAGACCTGGCTGTTCACCGCCCGGTATTTAAGCCTGTAGAATCCCCGGAAGAAATACCTCAAGGTGAAGTCCTCTTGGCTTTAGACTCCAATGAACAGATCCGTCGTGAAAAAACTGTTCCAATAAATACTATTCTTGACAGTATTGCTGTCCTAAACCTGGCCAGGAATTACGTGGATGGGTATACCATTCTGTTATACAGTGGCAATAATCATGAGGAGGCACGACGAATAAAGGGACTGGCACTCAATCAGTTTCCTGATGAAATATCCATTTTACAATTTCAACAACCCAACTTCAGGGTAAAACTGGGTCGGTTTTATCAGCAAATGCAAGCCCATGGCCTTATGGATAGCGTTAAATTTAGCTTTCCAAGTGCAATTATTGTTCCGGAACGCATTCCCATGGTATCTACGAATTCAGACAGAGAGGACGAATGAGCAAACTAAAAGAAAAAATCAAAATATTATCACAGGCAATTTTGCCTGACATCATTGAAATCAGACGGCACCTTCATGCCCATCCGGAGTTGTCTTTTGAAGAATACAACACCGCAAAATATGTAGCAGAGACGCTGAAAGCAATGGGCATTACTCCCCAGGAAGGCGTGGCCAATACCGGTCTGACAGCTATAATCAGGGGAAAAGATCCCAGCAGTTCTTTTTATGCCCTACGTGCCGACATGGATGCTTTACCCATTACTGAAGCCAACGAGGTACCCTATGTATCTCAAAATAAAGGGGTGATGCATGCCTGTGGTCATGATGCACACACGGCTTCCCTGTTGGGCGCCGCTCGCATACTGCATGAGACCAAAGACGAGTGGTCGGGCACAATAAAGCTGATATTTCAGCCGGGTGAAGAAAAAGCCCCGGGAGGAGCCTTACAGATGATCCGGGAAGGTGTACTTAAAGACCCTACACCCCGGGGAATTATCGGTCAGCATGTTATGCCTCAGCTCGATGCTGGAAAAGTGGGTTTGAAAAGTGGGAAGTATATGGCCAGTTGTGACGAAATATACCTTACGGTAAAGGGAAAAGGTGGCCATGGCGCCATGCCCGAGCTTACCATTGACCCCATCTTGATCTCGGCACACATTATAACAGCCTTGCAACAGGTGATCAGCCGCAGGGCCAGCCCTAAAACACCAACGGTACTGACCATCGGCAAAATCATCGGTGAAGGTGCTACAAATGTCATCCCCAATGAAGTGAAAATGGAAGGTACGTTTCGCGCATTTGATGAAGCATGGCGCGAAGAGGCCCATGGCCTGATTAAACAGGTAGCCACCGGGATAGCTCAAAGCATGGGAGCCACATGTGAAGCGATTGTTGTAAAAGGTTATCCCTACGTAAAAAACGATTTGGCCCTGACAGAGCAGGTACGGGAATTGGCCGTTGATTTTCTTGGTGAAGAAAATGTTGTGGATCTGGACTTG
>JAOUKJ010000499.1 GCA_029882675.1 Cyclobacteriaceae bacterium | reverse complement strand
TTATGAAAATCTAATTTTTTAAAAAACTATTCAGGCAATTTCACTTTTTGCCCCTCCGGCAATGGCGACTCATAGGCCTTTCCTCCTGTCTTTTTCAGGAAATATTGTTTAGCTTCTTCCCGCAATTCAGAATCGGTGAACAGGTCAATACCGGTAAGAGCCAGTACTTTAGTCGCTACTCCCGGCGTTATTACAAACCCCGCCTGCTTTAAAGCGCTTATGAGCAAATCAGCTGACTTCTCTTCTTTCAGCGCGGTCTCAGCGTAATCCCATAACTTCTGGCATTGGTCAAAAACCTGATCCTCTAATTTGATGGCTTCATCGAGGACCTTTTTCTTGGCCGGGGAAAGTTTCTGGGCAAAACCCACACCCGTTGTACTCAAATAGGCGAAGAGCATAATTAAGGTGTATCTGATCATGATTTATACTTTATTATTTTCGCATAATAAAAATAAGTGAAAGACTATTTATTCGTGTTTGTCCCCACAGGTATCTCTACCGGGTTGGTGTCGCTGTCGATGAGTAGTACTTCATCGAAACCGGCCTCTTTAAATTGCTCAAATTGAGTTTCTGCATCGCCTACCACAAGGTAAATCATTTTCGCGGGATCCAGGTATTTTTGGGCCAATTGCTTATGCCTTTCCAGGGTCATATTCCGTACTACTTCCTCCTGATTTTTAATATAATCTGCCGGTAAATCATATTCACTCATAGCGGCCAACATACCCAATAGTGAGTTTTGTGTCTCAAACTTACGGGCATTGGACTTTATCATTGAATTTTTGGTGAAATCGAGGTCTTCCTGTGAAATGCCTTCCCTGTATTTGGTGATTTCATCCCTGAAAATGGACACCGATTCAAAAGACACATTAGTCCTTACACTCGAAGAAGCGATAAATGGTCCTGCAATTTTTGACCCTGAAAAATACGTCCGGGCTCCATAGGTATACCCCTTTTCTTCCCGCAAAATCAAATTGACATTGCCATTGAAGGAGCCACCCAACTTATTATTCATGACCACTGCGGGATAATAATCTTCATGGGTATATGGCAGGGCCAGGTACCCGATATTGATCACTGATTGTTTAGCCTGGGGCACGTCTACAAAATATAGCGATGCCTTGTCACGCTGTTCAGGAAGTGTATAATCAGGAAAAACCACCTTCCTGGCCTTCCACTTTGTTTCCAGATCTTTAAGCTCACCGAGTATCTCTTCCTTGTTTAAACTGCCGACAATATGAAAAGCCGCTACCGAAGGCGAATAGTTTTTTGCATAAAATTGCTTCAGGTCATCGATCGTAATACGCTCCACCGACTCCTGCGTCCCGGTCGCTGCATAAGCCAATATATGATCTTCCCCGTAAATTAATTTATTAAAGGCCTTTGAGGCAATGGCATTGGGGTTGGCCTCACGACGCATAATATCATTAATGGTTCTTATTTTTATTCTGTTAAACTCCGCCTCATCCCAGCGTGGTTCAAGCAGTATCTCTTCGATCAAATCCAGGGTTTTGCCAAAATTCCTTGAAAGTGTATTTCCGTAAATAGTGATTGACTGATCCGATGTATACATCCCGATATTAGCTCCCAACAATTCTATTTCTTCTTCAAGCTCTTCAGGGGTTTTGTTCTTTGTTCCTTCCATCATAATGTCTGTCATCAGGTTGGCCACGCCGATTTTGTCAAAGCTGTCCAGCAAATGACCTCCGCTTATGCGGATATTAAAATTAACCAGGGGTAGTTCAGCATGGCGAATACCATACACCTTCATGCCATTGGCCAGTTGTTCCTGCCAGGACGCCGGAATATTCAGTGCCGGAAAAGTCCCCTTTTCAGGTTCTTTGGAGCGATCAATAGCCGAAGGGGTCTTTTCATATTTCGCATTGAACTCTTTTACCTCCTTTTCTTCATTTTCAGTTATTTCTTCCTCCACTACCCTGGCCTTTTCAGAACTACGGGCAATGAGAGCCATTTGATCTTTGGGCACAAAACTGGTGATAATGTAGGGTTTCCCTTTAATATATTTATCATAAACAGCCTGTACTTCCTGACGCGTAACGGCTTTGATATTGTCAATATCCTGCGTAATAAATCCCGGATCACCGGTAAAGGCATTGTATTGTGCCAACTGCCATGATTTACCCAGGATGCTACTGATCCTGTTGTAAAAATTAGTTTCCAGCCCGGCTTTTACCCGCTCCATGTCTTTATCCGTTACACCATTTTTTTCAAATCGCTCAAATCCTTCGAGTACGGCCTGCTCAACACTGTCGAGGCTTATCCCGTTGTTCGCTGTGATACTGATACGAAAGGCTCCCGCAATTTGTCTGCTGGCATTGTAGGCCATCACCCTAGATGTCAATTCCTTTTCCTCTACCAATACCTTATACAACGGTGCTTTTTTTCCATTGGAAAGCAACTCGGCCAGAAAATTTAGTGCATATGCGTCCTTATTATATTCCTCCACAGCTGCCCAGACCATGTTGAGCTGCGGTGCTTTGGCGAAATTATCCTCATGATAGAGTCGTTTCGTTTCCCCTATGGTTACGTTCTGTATCTTTAACGGGGCCACTTCCTGTCTTCTTTTGATCTCCCCGAAATATTTTTCCACCAGGGCTTTAGTCTCTGCTACATCAAAGTCACCGGCGATGACCATTGTGGCATTGTTTGGGCCATAAAAGCGGTCATAAAATTCCTTCACATCGGCTACCGTCGCATTTTTCAGGTCTTCCAACTCCCCGATTACCTGCCAGTTGTATGGATGCCCTTCAGGGTACATGCTTTTATCGATGATGTAGCTGGTATGGCCGTAGGGATTATTGTCCACCCGTTGCCGTTTTTCATTCTGCACCACTTCCTGTTGGTTGTAAAAAGCCGACTCAGTCACCGTATTGATCATAAAACCCATCCGGTCAGATTCCAACCACAGCGCCATTTCCAGTGCATTTTTGGGCACCACTTCATAATAAATGGTGCCATCCTGCCAGGTGCCGCCATTCAACGTGCCCCCGGCATCCTGAATCTTTTTGAAAAACTGGTCCTGACCTACGTTCTCAGACTCCTGAAAAAGCATGTGTTCGAATAAGTGGGCAAAGCCAGTGCGGCCGGTTTTTTCCCTGTTGGAACCCACGTGGTACTGGATGGCCACTGAAACAATCGGATCAGATTTATCCTGATGAAGAACAACCTGAAGGCCATTGTCGAGGGTATATTTTTCAAAATCCAGTGTTAATTTATCTCCTTTTTGCTGGGCCTGAACAGCCTGGGAAGAGCGTTGAAGTGGGCTGACACCAGCCAGCAACAATAAAATCAATATAATTCGATGCATGGTTTTAGTATTTTACAGTTTATCAGTCAATATTAATAAATTTTAATTTCTAATTAAACCCTAAT
>JAOUKJ010000498.1 GCA_029882675.1 Cyclobacteriaceae bacterium | reverse complement strand
CTTCTGCTCCTATATCCCGGACCATCCCTCCTCCCCGGTGAAACGGATCACTCTCCTCAAGTAAATCCCGGCGGGCATACAATACACCAATGCCCATGGGGCCATACATTTTATGCCCTGAAAAGGTCAGGAAATCACAATCGATATGCTTTACGTCAACTTTGTGGTGGGCCACCATTTGGGCGCCGTCCACCAACACCAGGGCCCCAGCCTGGCGGGCCATAGCAGTGACTTCTTCCAGCGGCACCAAAGTCCCCAACACATTGGACACCCCCGTAATGGCCAGTAAGCGCGTCTTCCGGCCCAAAAGTCCTTTTAATGCCTGAAGATCCAGGTTCCCCCTGTTGTCCAGCGGGACCACCTTCAATCCGGCACCCTTCCGCTGACAGATTTCTATCCAGGGCAGGTAGTTGGAGTGGTGTTCCAGAATACTGACCACCACTTCATCACCGGGCCTGAGCAGCCTTTCTACATAGTGAAAAGCCACTTTGTTAATAGCATCCGTGGTACCGGAGGTAAATATCACTTCATCAGGACTGGCATTGATAAAAGACGCCACTTTTTTACGGGCGTCCTGGTAAGCGCGGGTGGCATCTGTTGCCGGCCAGTAAATACCCCGGCCCATATTGGCATAGTAGCCGGAATAAAAGCCACTGATGGCATCAATGACCTGTTGTGGTTTTTGGGTGCTGGATGCACTGTCCAGATAGACCAAACGCTTGCCCTGATGAGTGGGCTTTGACAGCATTGGAAATGATGCAGAGATATCGCTCATCGAAATGGGTTCAGTCAGACAATTCTTTATAATCATCGGCCGTATCAACGTCCACCAAAATGGCATTGTCAGGCATTTCTACAAAAGTAATATTCTCGGTGTATTTTCTGACAATATTTCGGCAACCCTCCGGATAATCCTCCGCTAATACTTCCGGTTTATACGAAACAGAAAAAACAACCGGATTACCTCTTTTCCCCTGATATTGCGGGACGACAATGCCCTGTTTTGTTTTCAGGTTTTCAAATGCATCAATAAGCAGTTGATAATGAAGGCCCTTCAGCAGGGGCATATCGGCCTGGCAGACCATAAAACCGGAAGCCTTTTCACTCATGGCCTGTACACCGGCCTGGATGGAAGTGGTCATGCCCTTATTATAATCATTGTTTATGACCGGCTTTACCGGATAATTATTTTTTTCAATAAGCCGACCGATTTCTTCTTTTTCATTACCTGTTACGACAATAACTTCACCCCATTTGCCGGCCAATAGTTGCTCTACGGCATGTTCAATTAACAAACGTCCGTTATAGGGCAAAAGGAGTTTATTTTTGTCACCCATACGTGTAGAGCGGCCTGCCGCTAAAAGGATTGCTGTTATCACTGTTTGTTTTTTATAGTGCTAATCCATGAAACCACAAAGTACAGTAAAAAGGCACGAAGTACACAATGAATATGGTGATATTCGTCAGGTTTGGGCGCGTTAGGTTATTGGCTTTCCATAGCATTTGGTTTTCAGAACTTTGTAGTAAAGGTAAATTCGTGGCACGGTGGAGCACAACGTTCAATAAGGATTACCAGCGGCCAACGCTCAGGCTAGGGGTAGTGCGGGCGAAGAACCACTGTCCTTTCGTATTCCGCTAACCTCCGCCATTGCAAACTTTATAGGCTAAAGATAACAAAAAAACCTAAAGCTTTGCTTTGGCGGGCCACAAGGCGCATCCCTTTCAAGTTGCCACGCACACCGCATTACCTCCTAGCCGATGTTGTGCCTTCGTGCTTTTTTATTCTCCTTTATATGGCCCGAGAAATTTGTCTCCATTGAAATGTACTAAATGATCGGGGTTGTCCGCTATCCAAACTTCTGTTTCCCAAGCAATATCTGTCATAAATTGTCTAAACTTAGGTCTGTTCAAAAATGCCGTTACATAAACAATGTCAGCTTTGCAGTCCTTAGTGAGTTTTTGAAGTTGGATTAATCTAAGCTCGCTTATCGGACCCGAGGAGTGAACTGCTTCAATCAAGTAGAGCCAATTCTTTTTCTTTGAATAGGCAATTACGTCTGGCAATTCTTCGTGGGAAATTTCAAAGAAATTCAGTTCTTCAAGTTTCTCTTTTTCCAAGTAAAGATATTTATCGGACGTATCTCCTACATAAAGCACTTCCGCACCATGACCGTATCTTGGTAAAAAATCTTCAATAATCGCTTTTTGTAAATCATTATGCTCACCTGCGGAAAAAGTCTGTTCGCCACCCGAAGGAAGTGTAACATTTACTTTTGCAATTTCTCTTTCCCTTTTTAGTTTTTTACTTAATGGTTCTATATTCTTCAATTTTTCAGAAACCACGTTCTCCCAATCTTTTAGGCCGAAATTTCTTATTAGTTCAGCATAAGTTGGATTGATTGAGTAGCCACGTGTTGAGTCGTTAGTCGCTGAATTCGGACTTGATTGCAAGACTACTTCTGCCACAGTAAGAAGTTTTAAATCTTTTCTACGAATATCATCATAAGAACCCGAACTAATATTTTCTCCAAAATGATTGTTAACGTATATGATAATATCTCTGGTTTTGAGAGCGTATCCACTATTCAAGTCTTTTGCTTTTTTGAAGTCGGCAACTTTTTTAATGTCGCCACTTGCTAAAAATGCAATTGCCATTCTTTCCAATCTTCTAGGTGTGGCATCTAAAGGGATTCCAAAAGTTTCAAGGATGTATAGTGTAGTATTTATCAGTTCCTGAACCTGTGGTGTTTTTTCACTAAAAGTTTTTGATTTATCGGGACTGATATACTGCTTCATTCTCAAATAATTTTAATTGTTCGTTTTCTGTGATGATATATTGATTTTCTCCTTCGTTAATCAAATGTCTTTTGATGTTTAAAGCCAAATGATATGCGAAATTTGGGGCAACAGCATTGCCAATTTGGTTGTATTGATGGGTTTCTGTACCTGAAAACTCGAACCAATCAGGAAAACTTTGAAGTCTTGCAGCTTCTCGAACCGTGATTCTGCGTCTGCGACCGTCTTTTAATCTCACTCGGTGCATATCTCCCGTTGCACCTGCTAAATTCCTGCAAGTCAAAGTTCTTGCGGGTCTGTTTAAGTACAAATCTCTTGGGTTGATACACTTTGAGGCTTTTTCATAATTCGCAACGTATCTGTCCATAGATTCTGTAAAAAACTTAGAATCTTCATCATATTGAAAGGCAAGTTCTCCCAAGGCTTGACCTGCTGTTACCTTTCGGTTTACTTTACTCGGAAGATTGATTTTTCGTTTTGAACCGACAACAATAACTCGCTCTCTGTTTTGTGGAACTTCAAAGTTTATGGCATTTAAAAGGGCGTAATTGATGTAGTAACCCAAACTTTCAAGTTCTTCAATGACTTCTTTTAAGTACC
>JAOUKJ010000052.1 GCA_029882675.1 Cyclobacteriaceae bacterium | reverse complement strand
ATAGATGTTCAGGAACCAAAAGAAAAACAGTTGGTGATTAAGTTTTTATAGCAGAAAGGGATGGTTGTAGTTATTCAGCGTGTGTCGGAAGCTGCGGTAGTTATCGCAGGGCATAAAAAAGCAGCAATTGAAAAGGGTTATATGATATTGGTGGGCATAGCGGTTGAAGACCGCAGCGATGACATCAATTGGATTTCAAGAAAGATAGTCAACCTTCGGATATTTGATGATCAGGAGGGTAAAATGAACCTGTCCTTAAAGGAGGTTTCCGGAGACATTTTACTGATAAGTCAGTTTACGCTTCAGGCAAATACTAAAAAAGGCAACAGGCCGTCATATATTCAGGCTGCCCCACCGGATATGGCTATTCCCCTGTACCATCAATTGATTAATCAACTTGAAGGTGACCTGGGAAAGCCCATTTTTACAGGAGAGTTTGGTGCAGATATGAAGGTAAGCCTGATCAACGATGGTCCGGTCACCATTACACTGGATTCGGCAAACAAATCCTGAATAAGTTATTAGAGCAATCATTAATTGAATGTTATGACACTTGAAGAAGCGCAACAGAAAGTTGACTTTTGGATTAAGAAATATGGAGTCAGATATTTTTCAGAAATGACAAACCTGGCAGTATTGGTAGAGGAAGTAGGCGAAGTGGCTCGCATCATGGCCAGAAAATATGGCGAGCAATCATTTAAGGAAGGGGAGGACGATAACCTTGCTGATGAATTGGCAGATGTGCTGTGGGTGCTTTTATGTATCGCGAATCAAACGGGTGTTGATATGACCAAAGCCTTTAATAATAACCTGGATAAAAAAACAGCACGAGATAAGGACAGGCATCGAAAAAACACGAAGCTTGATAGTTAATGTGAAAGTTTTTTGTGTTTTTTAAGTTTTGAAGGGAGATAATCAGATGTGGTTTTCGCGTACTTCGTCCAGTGCAACTTCGGTGAGTGGCTTTGTGATAAACATAATCACATGATTGTTGTTTACGATTTTATCAATGTCTCTTTTATTATCTGAACTCGACAGGATAATTACTTTGCATTTATCTTTTATCTTATTGCTGAATTTTTCAAATTCATAAAGAAAGATAAAGCCATCTACAATGGGCATATTTATGTCTAAAAACACAAGGTTAGGTACCTTATCAACGTCCTCCTGGTATTGCCGAAGATAATCAAGTGCACTCTGACCAGAGTTTTTCACAACGATATCTTTTGCAAAGCCAGTTATTTCAATAATTCTCTTGCTAATGAAATTATCAGTTTCATTATCATCAACCAACATTACTAAATCTATGGAACCGTTCTTTGCCATTGTTTTGCTTTAAATATACTAAAATCTTGATTACAAAGTTATTTAATAACTGAATAATAGTAACAGATTCGTTGCTAACATTGTTAAATCAAGTAATGAATTTCTTATTTTTAAATTAAATTAATGATTTCACTTAAGGATATTAATCTTTAACCTTTCACCTGTCGTCAAATTAGTATCTTTTTTATTATTCCAATTTATTAAATCCTGCACTTCGACACCATAAATTTGGGCTATTTTATACATTGTGTCTCCTTTTTGAACCACATGTAATTTGTAAGTATCATCATTCTGTACCCGATCAGGGGGTAAATATAATTCCAATTTTTGACCTACACTCAATTTATCGCTAATATCCAGCCTGTTCCACGCTAAAAGTTCAGGTACAGAGACGTTATGCAATTGAGAAATGGAATAAAGTGTTTCTCCTTTTTTTATGAAATGTGATTTTCGCTTAAGGCCAATGGTGCTAAAGGTTGTAGGATTCTCACTATCACTTTCTGATGTGCTGTTCTCTGAGGGCTCGGTAAAAGTGGCTATTTGATTTTCAGGTTCAGGTTCTGCTATGGTTGAAAAAGTTGTTTCCTCCTGACTCGTAGTTGTGGTAGTGGGTGTTGATTGCGGTTGCACACCGGGCATTGTTTCATGATGTTCACTCAATTCAGAATTTTTTAAACTTTCACTTTTACCGTCAATTTCAGAAACCATTTCTGTAAATTTAATGGGTTCATTTTCCGGACGTATGTTTCTGAGCCACAATAGGCGTCCGGGTTTAATGTCACGGACGGTTTCAACCACGATCCTGTTTTTTATTTTTAGCTTTTTCAACCTCAGTCCATATTTTTGAGATATTGTCCATAATGTTTCTCCGGATTTAATCGTATGGTAATAGGCTCCTGCTTTTGATTTTTTCTTTTTGAAGTAATAAACCTGCCCGGGAATAATCTTACCACTCGTTTCCATGTCGTTGTACTTTAGAAACTTCATGTGGTTGATATTCCCCTTTTTAGCTAGTGTTCCTGTGTTGTCATCATCAGCGGCAATGATACCAGGAAGTCCATTTACTCCCAAAATGTATTTATTGGAATATTTTTTCAAGTTTATCCTGGGAAATTCGGATGAATGGTCTGAAATAGAATTCATCTCCGCTTGTTGAGGTATTTCCAAACTCAATACCTTATTGGAAACGACCTCGTCTTGCGGGGCTTTATAATCACCAGGTAATATAACAACGTAGGTGCGATCTTCAGGTACCTGGTTCTTAAGTAACCATTTATTGTATTCTTTAATTATTTCTTCGCCAACACCTGTTTCGCGGGCCAAATCCCTTGTGGTTTTGTTGGCACCATGTACATATTCACTGAGGGGTATTTGTGCAGGGCCTTCTACCGCAAATTCAAATGCAATTTTATGTGCGAGGTATTTTTTTACATACCAATAAGTATTTTTGTTAATAACCATCGTATGGGCTCCTTTATCAGCTTCACCGAGGGCGCGTGAAGCACCGCCAACACCCATTTGGTAAGCTTGTAAGGCGTTTAGCCAATTGTTGAAGGTGTTGTTGGCTTTTTTGAAATAACCGGCTGCAGCCCGTGTTGATGAAACAATGTTCATTCTTTCATCAACTTGTTTGTTAATGAGCAATCTGAATTCCAGGGCTGTATAGTCTTTCATTTGCCAAAAACCAACGGCCTGGGAGGAAGATACGGCATCGGCAATTAATGCGCTTTCCTGCAATACGAGGTATTTGAAATCATCAGGTACGCCTTCCTCTTTGAAAATTCTTTCAATAATGGGGAAATAACTTTTGGCGCGCTCTACCTTAATGTTGAAGTACTTAGGGCTGCGTGTTAACGCGTTAACATCTTCCTGAATGCTCTTTCTGGCTTGTTCTGTAAGTTTTAGGTTAATATCTGCAAATTGCATGTGTGCAGGAACCTGAGGGGTCTGGGCAACGGCCAGTGAGCAATAAAAGGCTAAAAATTGAAAAATAAGCGAGACAGATTTTTTCATTTCTTTCTTAATACCATTAAGCCGTCCCGGATGGGAAGTAAAATGTTTTCCACCCGGGAGTCATTATGCACTTTTCTGTTGAATTCCTGTATGCACTGTGTGTCCTTGTCATTTTTTGCAGCTTGTGTAGCTACCTTTCCATACCAGAGGACATTATCAGCAATGATAACCCCTCCCGGATTCAACTTGTTAAAAATTAGGTCAAAATAAGAAGAATAATTTGTTTTATCAGCATCAAGATATACCAGATCAAAATTAATATTTAATTCCGGCAGGATATCCAATGCATTTCCGATATAATATTTGATTTGGTCAGCTATTCCGGCTTCTTTAAAATATTTGGTAAATACAGGTTCAAGTTCCTCATTTATTTCGATGGTGATTAATTTACCATCAGGCACAAGCCCTTCTGAAAGGCATATGGCCGAGTAACCCGTGAAAGTACCTATTTCCAAAATGTGTTTTGGTCTGATCATTTTAGAAAACATAGACAATATCCTACCCTGTAAATGACCGGAAATCATCTTAGGCATGAGTATTTTAGCATAGGTTTCCCTGTGGAGTTTCTTCAGTAGTTCTGATTCTTCTTCAGAATGATTTTCAGCATAATCCAAAATAGATTCAGGTAATATGTCGATATTGTCCATAATCAGTTCGGGGTGAATTTTATAAGACTCAATTGATCTTCATGAAACATTTCATTGGCCAATTCCAGGAGTTTACTGGCAGTAACTTCCTGTATTTTGGAGAAAATTTCATCAAGTGTTTCAATATGTCCGTAGTCCAGCAGGCCTTTACCCATCATGAGCATATAACTCACGTTTTTTTCCCTGGCCATGGCGAGCTGCCCCATAAGCTGCTCTTTGGAAGAGCTCAGTTGTCGGGTGCCAAGTTTTTTGTTTTTCAATAAATTCAACTCTTTTTTGACCAGATCTATACTTCTTGAAAGCTGGTGAGGGGCAGTGCCGAAATAAATGCTGAATAATCCCGTATCACTAAAGGGAATGTAATTGGCTTCAATATGATATACAAAGCCTCTTTTTTCACGTAACGACAGGTTTAATCTGGAATTCATGCCACCACCCCCTAACAAATTAGTGAGTAAGTAGAGTGGAACCTTTTGCTTTGAATGTATTGGATAAGCATCCCGGCCAATCGCACAAATTGATTGAGTAATGTTCTTTTTCTCTTCCCGTTGCCCGGGCGTATATTTTTCAAAAGGGACTCTTTTTTGTCCACCGGATAAAACAGGTACATCAGCGAGGTACTTGTCTGCATATTGTTTCACCTTTTTGAACGATATATTTCCTATGGACGAAAAAACAATACTTTCCATGTTAAGATTGCCTTGTATGAAGTCCTGAAAGTCCTTTCGTTTAAAAGATTTTACGCTTTCTGAGGTGCCTAAAATATTATACCCCAGGGGATGATTGCCGAAAATAACCTGATCAAACTCATCGTGAAGAGCATCCTCGGGAGAGTCATTGTACATAGCCATTTCTTCGAGAATAACATTTTTTTCCTTTTCAAGTTGACGCTCAGGAAAGACGGAATCAAAGGTGATGTCGGTGAGCAGTTCGAAGGCTTTTTCGTAATACCTTTGTAAGGACGATGCGTAAAATACAATTTTCTCTTTCGTTGTGTATGCATTTAGCTCTCCACCTACTGAATCCAGGCTGTTGAGTATATGAAAGGACTTTCGCTTATGCGTGCCCTTAAAAACCATATGTTCCCAGAAATGTGCAATGCCCTGATTGTGTATGTTCTCATCCCGGCTACCCCTGTTCAGGATAAAACCACAATGTACAATCTGAGAGGAAGTGATTTCCCGGTGAATTACACGAATCCCGTTATTAAGTGTATAAATGTTTATTGAAGACATGGTATGTTGAAAGTGCAAATTTAGCTAAATTAGGAAGGAAACAGGCCTGAATGGTGAAAATTTCACCTCAAGGGTAGAATTGAATCCCAAATACGGACATTCTTGACCGTATTTGAGCAGCTCTTTTTTCGAAAACATCGTTTTTGCGTATTTTGAAAGTGATTTGTTGGCATTATGCTTGTATAGGTTATTTGTAAAAAGATCAGTGAATGAAAACTGTGGAAACTACCTTCAGGTTAAACTTTACCACTGAGCAATATATGAAAGCCAGGGAATATGTTACTGATATGAAAAAGCATCCAAAGCGTGTCTATTGGTTGGGGAATGAGGGGAAGAGTGATGAAGAACTTATTCTGTCTCATATAGCTCACCGTATTCTGTCCGGATTCTATAATAACTATGATCCTTTGTTTACCAATGAACATATCGTGCGTATGGTTAGTACAAAAACTGCCTGACTGGGAACGTGTAAACAACGGGGATAAATAGCGAAAATATAGCAGGCACTATACAAATATATCCAGTACTTTTCTGATCAGGGTTTCTACGATTTTATTTGGATTTTTTGAAAAGGTGCCCTTTATACGATTGGCAATAATGGCATTTACACTGATAACTTCATGGCCAAACATCCGGGCCATAGCATAGTAAACCGATGTCTCCATGTCAAGATTGGTGAGCCAGAAATTGTCCCGATGGAAATAGTTGAGATCTTCAATGAGGTTGGGATAGTGCGAAGGAATGCGCAAAGACCTTCCTTGCGGGGCATAAAAACCGGGGCATGTCACAGTGTTTCCGGTAATAAAGCTATAGGAAAAGCGATCAAAAAGCTTTTGCGAAGCGTTGGCCATATATGGTGTACATGACAATGAACAAGCCGCTCTTATCTGGTTTGCTGTTAATTTTTCAGCGTCCGATTGAACGATTGGATAGAAAGCCATTGTATTGTCCAGGCCTATACCATATTCACTGACCAGATGGGTTCCAATCGGTATATCCTCTTGTATGGAGGCCGAAGTGCCAATCCGGATGATATTGAGTTTCTGCCTTCTTTTTTTTAGCTTACGTTTTTTTAAATCGATGTTGGCCAGTGCATCCAGTTCATTCATGAAAATTTCAATATTGCCAGCGCCCATTCCCGTACTGATTACTGTAAACTGTTTGCCTTTGTATTCTCCAACATGTGTGATGAACTCCCTTTTGTTCATTTCAAAAAGGATTTCATCGAAGTGTTGACTAACCATGAAAACCCTGCTGGGATCCCCAACAGAAATAATCACATCGCTGAGGTTTTTTGGCTTCAGGTTGAGATGATAAACACTTTTGTCTTCATTGAGTATTAATTCAGATTCCGGGAATCTTGCCACATGATTAGCTGTTTAGGTGATGTAACATCCAATTTAAAGGAATTTTCAGACATCGTGCTAATAATAATAGTTAGACGGGCATTTTTTCCGCTGGATTTCCAAATACTGTTTCATTGTCTTTTATATTTCTTATGACAACTGACCCTGCACCGACCCGGGCATTTTTCCCAATAGAAACACCGCTTACGATGGTAGACCCGGCCCCGATAAAAGATCCTTTGCCCAGTGTGACATCAGTACTGATGATGGTTCCGGAGCCTATCTGGCAGTAGTCATGTATAGTCGAATTGTGGTCAATGGTGACATTTGAATGGATGATACAGTGATTTCCTATACTTGATTTTGTGCCTATCTTTGCGCCCATATTAATAAAATTACCATGTCCGATTGAAGCGTACTTTGACAGCCATGCCGTTTTATGGATCGCATTCACAGGCATCACTTTTCTTTGGTCATTGAGGGTCTTTACCAACGATTTTCGCAAAGACATGTCGTCGGAGGCAATAAAGGCCTCACATTTTTGGCCAATGTACTTGAGGTATGTCTGATCATCAGTCCCTGATAAGACGGACACATCGCCTATTTCCCGCCCAACCCACTGCGGATTGTCGTCCAGAAATCCAAAGATGATGATCTGATTACTTTCAAAGATTTCCAAAGCTGCCACACCCAAACTGTCGGCTCCGAAAATGATTACGGGCTTGTCCATAAATGTTGAATTTGTTCGACAGCAAAGCTACTAAACAATTGCGGGTAAATGAAAACTGATTGAATGGGCTAATCTCCTGATTACTCAATTTTTTTCTTCAGGAATTTTAAAACGGGATTTTTATAAAGAACCAGGAAAACAAACAAAAAGAGAAATCCGGCCTTATATCGTGTTAATGTGCCGAAATTTGGTGTAGAGAGCGATAAGAAAACGGCCAACAACATGATATAACTGATGGCAGAAAGGCCGGTTAACCAGAATTTACTTTTCCATAAGGGGACAATGTTTTTTAAATTGAAAACCATGAGGAGGAGGAGTAAGAAGTTTTCCAGACAGGCGAATATTTTGGGAGAAAACTCGATGTCGGAGATGTTGGGCCTGAAAAGGCCCGAAATGAGCGCCAATGGAGTGTTCCTGCTTATTCCTTCCCAGTCTGCGGTCAGGTTATCAAATTTGACATAATCATTGGGCGAGGATTTGGCGATAAAGGCATCGTGGTTTTCTATGATGACCTGGGGGAGGTAGGTGAGGTTGAAGTTTATTTTAGTCATGGTAATCACAAAAAAAGTAATGCTGATAAGGGTGAGCCATACGATGGTGGATTTTAAACTGCTTGTTAATATATTATTAAAGACAGGAACCTTTAATAATAAAACAGTGGAAAATAGTAAGGGAAATAGCAATCCGGCATAATAGTATTTTAGCTTCCAGAGTATCACAAATGATAAAAGGGCTCCGACTGCTTTTAATGTGTTTAGCTTGCTTATACTAAAAGCCCAGGGCAATGTGATTCCTAAAAAAAAAGCCAGCGCACCTACGGCAATACTCTCTTTGATGATGCCGGATGTCCAGAAAACGACTGATGGAAAAAAGAGAAAGGCTATGATGGCATATATTCTGGCCCCTGGTATGACTTTACTTAATGCGATAACCAGCCAGGCCATTCCCGAAAAGGAAAAAAGGGAAAAGTAAAGGGAACAGACGTAATAGTTGTCTCCTGAAAACAATAATATAATGCCCGTTATTTTTGAAAATAAGAGGGCTCTTGGGCTGGAATATCCGTAGGAGAGATCCAGGTCAGAGAGGTGGTGGTTAGCGATAATAAATTGAATAAATTTTTTGGGAGAGTGAAAGAAAAACTCCCTGAGGACTTTGGCGTCTTCATAGTAGAGTAGAGTATCACCGGCCTTATAATATTCAATATACACGAGGCCTATGATTATTCCTGATAGAAACTTCAGTGCCATGGCTGGTAAAGTGTAGTTGGAGAGGGTAGTGGATTTGAAATATTTCCATGTGATAAAAGATAGAAATCCCCAAAGTATGATGCCAATAATGACTGATGTAATACCCACGTATGCGACGTTAATTAGTTAAGATGGAATGACCTATAAGACAAGATAAACACTTTTTACTTTTACAATAATGGTTATAAAGTTGTAACAATGCCTGAGTATCAAAAGCGTTATTCACCACCACACCAAGGCTTTTCCAATGATGGATGATTTTATTTTTTTCCGGGGGGAGCTGCTGAAGAAAAGCCAGGGCTTTGTCAGTAAAATTCAGATTTCCAATGGAATGGCCAAAGGCTACCTGTAAAGGGATTACCGTGTTGATAATTAATATTTCTACACTTTGCATGCCCATATTGCCTGTTTTTGATTCCGTTTTTTTTCCGAAATTGTAATGATGTTGCCAATATGATGAAACGGTTTTTGATAACAATGCTTTAATATCCAGAATATTTTCCGAATAAACCATTCGGTGAAATAGTTGATATGAGTCATGAAAAATGGCAGCAAGTTGGGCCATGCGCAGAGTGGGGAAATTGGCAGGGCGCAACCGGTTAAACTTCCAGGTTTCAAAAACTACACTTTGACTTAATACATGTTTGTGTGCCAAATAAAGGTACTCTTTTTTTAATGCCTGGAAATAACTGTCATTGATCCTGTTATTTAAAAAACCCGACTGCCCAAACAGCAGAGCCTCAAGCTGAAATTGATTTTCTTTATATTTTCTCAGGATGTTGAGGGGGAGTGTGCGGGCAAGGCTTTCAAAGGGCTGGGTATTTTTATTAAATCCAAAATTCCGGCAAAGCAACCGGTAGGTGGTTTCTTCCCAGTCAGATTTAGTTTCGTCCATAAAACCCCTTATTCGTGTGGCCTTTTCCTGCAGCCTTTCAACGGCCACCCGATCCAACATGCCATAACGAGTAATATTATTGACTTTATTAAGAGATTGTGCACAGGGAACTGCTGATAAATTATCGGTGAGGCTTTGATGCCGTTCAATTAATCCGGGATCAGTACGATCACTTAAGGCAAGGGTAGGAATAATGGTTCCATCCGTTCGTTTGATGGTCTTGTCATTTGTCCATACAACGTGGAGTATCACATCGTCATATACGGGATTTTTTTCATGACCGTGCCTGAGCCAGTCACTTGAACGGATATGTATTTCTACATGTCCGTTCCAACTGATACCATCTATCTTTATTCGGGCCTCTTTAAAGTCCGGCCCGGAATCGTGGTTGTGATACCCCTGATTGAAAACGATGAGTGCGAGGCCTTCTTCGGTGGTCAGGTTGGCTTTGTTAAATTTTTGATTTAACCAGATGTAATGCAAGAGATCCTCCCTTTTGGGGTGTATTTGACCCGGAGTCATTACACATGACAATATTGATCCAGTAACTTCTTCATTTGTTCATGAACCAGAGAAGCTTGATTTTTGGCTTCACGGGCAAAATCTTCCTTTGCGGAAGCATAAATGATGTTGCGGGAAGAGTTGACCAGCAGGCCGCAATCATTCGTTAATCCTGCGGCCGAAACGGCCTGAAGGTCACCTCCCTGTGCCCCAACACCAGGTACAAGGAAAAACGAATTTGGCGCCAGTTGTCTTATTCTTTTGATCTTATCTGCCCGGGTGGCCCCGACCACATACATCAAACGATCAGATTGGGGCCATTTTTGGCTGGTTGTCAAAACCTTCTCAAAAAGAGGGATTCCATGTTGATCTTCAAGCAGTTGAAAATCAGCGCTTCCGGGATTGGAAGTGTGTGCGAGCAGGATGACCCACTTATCCTCAAATTCCAGAAAAGGGACAACGGAATCCTCTCCCATATATGGAGCTACTGTGATGGAATCAAAGTCCATTGTTTCAAAAAAAGCTTTGGCGTAAAGCTTGCTTGTATTGCCGATATCTCCTCTTTTTGCATCAGCAATAGTGAAAATGTCTTTTGGGATATAAGCGATGGTTTTGGCCAGGCTTTCCCATCCACTGCTTCCCAGGGCTTCATAAAAGGCTATGTTTGGCTTGTATGCAACGCAATGATCGATGGTGGCATCAATGATTTGTTTGTTGAATTCAAAAACAGGGTCTTTCGCATTGCGTAAATGGTGGGGAATCCTGTTGATGTCTGTGTCAAGGCCTACACAGAGATAAGTTGATTTGGATTTTATTGCCTGAATAAGAGAGTTTCTGTCCATAACAAGACAAAAATAAAAAAAACCAGATAGAAGTCTGGTTTTTTTTTATTGAAATGTAAGTTATTTTATCTCAGGTCAATGATGTCTACACCCGGATATTTGGAAGGATCGAAGGTGAAGGCCGATTCGGCAATTTGAATATTATCCTTGAAATTAAAAATTTCATATTTATACTGGTTGCCTGACTTTTCAAACATCACCCAACTGATCAGGCTTCTGTCTTTTTGTGAAATATACATTTTAATCTTAAAAAACTGTGTATCCTTCGTGTTTTCGGGCACCAGATCAATGACGTCACACAAGTTGCTGTTTATGTTTGCTTCTTCAATATATAGATATTTATACCCTTTTTTATAGGCGTTGTATATTTTTGAAGGTGTTATTTCTTCTTCATCGGGATCGTAGTTGTCTATGTTAACTTCATTGGCTTCTATGAGGTATGTCCAAACGGTCTGACCATTGTTGTATATGGCCTGTTCATCAAGCTTTAATATAAACTTGTTTCCCTTCACTGTAATTTCGCCTTGCATTTTTTCATCAATGCCATCACTCTCGTTGACCATAGTAGATGTAATTTCCGCTTTATAGGCTGAAATTTTACTGTATTTTTCACTCATCGCATCTAACACAGTGCGGGCTTTTTGATCATATTGTGCCGTGGCTCCCCACCCGGCAAAGCACCCTATCAATAGTAAAATTAGGTTTTTCATTCTCTTGCTGTCAAATATTTTTTTAAATATAGTATTCATTTATGCCAAGTCCTTCAATAATTGTTCCAAACTGTATTCATCACTAATTAAAACTTCCCGGGCTTTACTTCCTTCAAAGGATCCAACGATACCGGCGGCTTCTAATTGATCAATTAAACGACCGGCGCGGTTGTAACCCAATTTAAGTTTTCGTTGAATCAGGGAAGTGCTTCCCTGTTGATGAAGTACGATAAGGCGGGCGGCTTCATCAAACAAGGCATCGCGGTCTGCAAGATCTACGTCTTTGGGAGATGAGTCATCTTCTCCTACAAATTCAGGCAACATATAGGCCGACTCGTAACCCCTTTGGGCTCCGATAAATTCACAGAGTTCCTCAATTTCAGGTGTGTCGACAAATGGACATTGCAAACGGATGATTTCTGAGCCTTGTGATAACAACATATCACCCATGCCTATGAGCTGATCTGCTCCCCCGGTATCCAGAATAGTTCGTGAATCAACTTTTGAAGTCACCCTGAAAGATATCCTTGCCGGAAAATTAGCCTTAATAATACCGGTGATTACATTGACAGAAGGCCTTTGGGTAGCTACCACAAGGTGAATGCCAATAGCCCGGGCTAATTGGGCCAGCCGGGCGATGGGGGCTTCCACCTCTTTGCCGGCAGTCATCATCAGATCAGCCAGTTCATCAATCACCAGGACAATATATGGCATAAACCGGTGCCCGTTATTGGGATTTAATTTGCGCTTCACGAATTTAGCGTTGTATTCTTTAAGGTTTCTGGCTCCGCCGTCTTTAAGTAAATTATAACGGTTGTCCATCTCAATACATAAGGAATTGAGGGTGTTTACCACCTTTTTGGTATCTGTGATAATGGCCTCTTCACTGTCAGGAAGCATGGCAAGAAAATGCCTTTCTATTTTATTGAATAACGACAACTCGACCTTCTTTGGATCTACGAGAATCAATTTAAGCTGTGAAGGGTGTTTTTTGTATAGTAAAGAAGCAAGTAATACGTTGATACCCACTGATTTTCCCTGACCCGTAGCACCAGCGATAAGAATATGCGGCATTTTAGTAAGATCAACCACAAAGACTTCATTAGATATGGTCTTGCCAAGAATAATGGGCAATTCCTTATCACTTTTCATGAATTTGTCGACAGCCAGTGTTGAGCGGATACTGACCAACTCCCTGTTTTTATTAGGGACTTCTATTCCTATGGTGCCTTTGCCTGGGATTGGCGCTATAATCCGGATACCTAGTGCGGCAAGGCTCAGGGCAATGTCGTCTTCCAGGTTTTTAATTTTTGAAATTTTCACCCCGGCTTCGGGAACAATTTCATAAAGGGTAACCGTAGGCCCGATGGTGGCCTTTATACTTGTGATGCCAATTTTGAAATTTACCAGCGTGTCAATGATCTTGTCTTTGTTTTGCTCCAATTCTTCGCGTGACACCTGAACATCATGCTGGTCATAAGTTTTTAAGAGTTCCAGGGGTGGATACTGATATGACCCCAGATCCAGTGTGGGGTCGTAGTTTTCTTGTTCAAGCACTTCCCGCTCGGTTTTTGCAGCTTGGACGATGAATTCAGGTTCCGTATTTTCTTCAGGTTTCTCCTTTTCAGGCATTTGGATATCAAGTTTGAGCGGTTCTTGATCCACTTGAAATTCAATGTCTGTTTCAGTTTCTTCATTTACCTCCTCATGATTTTTTTGAAGGAGGTCATTCTCATCGAAGGTATTGTCTTTATTAACAATCTGCCATTGGTCAGCTTCATCCGGATAGGCGGGTAGGCCATCCGTTTCTTCATCGGGAAAAAGGCCGGATTCCTGTTCTTCTCCCTTTTCAGCCGCTGTTTGTTCGATAGATGT
>JAOUKJ010000496.1 GCA_029882675.1 Cyclobacteriaceae bacterium | reverse complement strand
TAAGGTCATCTCCTACCCCATCGATCAGGCCGGAAATGTCCTGACTGACGAAAAAAAAGAGGCCCGTTCCAAACCAGGCTCGGGGCCAAGACACCTTAGTATACACCCTTCCGGGAAATACCTGTATCTGATGGAAGAGATCAGCGCTACGATACAAGTGTATAAAATCAAGCCAAAAAAAGGGCAATTAAGGCCCCTGCAAAAAGCAAATGCCCTTCCCCCGGATTTTGATGGTGGCAAAAGCGGAGCTGATATTCACGTACACCCTAATGGAAGGTTCCTGTATTCATCCAACCGGGGACATAACAGTATCGCCATTTTTTCCATTGACCAACAGAAAGGAACACTCACGGCCCTGAACCACCAGCCTTCAGGAGGAGACTGGCCCAGGAACTTCACAATCAGTCCGGATGGGCAATATCTATTGGTGGCCAACCGGCGTACAGACAATATTGTTGTATTCAGTATTGATCCGGAAACCGGTCTGCTGTCCCCTACCGGTCACGAAGTAAAAGTGCCGGGGGTGGTGAGTTTATTGTTCAAGTAGTTCTGTAATCGCCTTTTCTGTATAGCCATACCCCGGTGGATAGGCCATGGGATTGGCTACATTGCTTTCCTTGTCGATGAGCACATAAGAAGGAGCCCCGGTAAGTAAATAGGGAACAATATTTTTATTTTCAAAGGCACCAACAGCCCGTAGGTGTAAACCTGGAAACTCACGCTCTTTAAGAAAGTCCTTCCACTTGTTGTCGTCTTCCCACTCCAGGGCCACATTGACAAAAGCTACATCATCGCGGTCTTTGTAGGACTCCTGCAATTCAATATGTTTCGGTATGGAAGCAATGCAAGGTCCACACCAGGTACCCCAAAAATTAATGTAAACCACCTTTCCTTTAAGCCCATGCAAAGTGCGTATTGTCCCCGTAGAATCAGGAAGCGTTATATCAGGCGCAGGGGCCCCAGGGGCAATTTTCATACACTTCATGTAGTTCTTTTTAAAATAATCGTAAAGCACTTCTGACGTGTAGTTATTTTCTATAGTATTTTTCACACCCCCTACCCAATCATAAAAGGCCTGGGCCGGCCCCTCTGGAAATCCCATAGACATACGGGCCAAAGCTGCCTCTCTGTACGGTTTGGTTATTTTGTTTTGAATGATGTAATATCGTTTTTCATATCCTTTTTTTTGTCCGATTGAATCTGGTAGCTGTCCGCTTTCAAGAGCATAAGTGATGTAACCATTTAAGCCCTCCATATACCCCTCGGCAAAATAAAAAGAAGTGTCCGGTTTCCAGACTGAAAGAAAATCATACTCCAACGAATCGATGGGAAGATAGGCCCATTTCCCATGAGCGTCCGGTATATGTCTTTGCAGGTATATCCAGTATTTGTTGGCCCAACTAAGGTGTGTCCTGGCATTGATATAATTTCTATAAACCTCAGGGACAGGAAAATTCTTAAAATATTCATCAATAAAAACCTCCTGTTCAAGCTTTAATTCATTGATAAATCCAACAAATTCCACTGGCTCCAGTTTAATATAATTTCGATATGAATACCGGTCTTTGTTTTCAGGCGCACCCAAAATATGGTTCTTTATTTCCCACGGTAGCCGATTCAGGTAAGAAGCTTTCCCTGATAAGGTTGTCTTTTCCCCCTCACTCTCAATGATCAATGTATCGCCTACTGATAAGAAAAAATCCTTCCCATGAGTGTCAGGATGCGCAACCTGACCGTCCTGCTTTCGTACCTGATAAAAGCCCGAAGTATCTGTTTCTACTGTAAAAGAATAAGTACCAGTACTATCCACCAAACATGAATCCAATGCCTTGTAGTAGTCATTATAAGATTGCTTATTGCGGCTATCGATCAGATAGACATACCCGTCGGCCAGCTCCTGATCCTCACCATTAATGAAAATAACGGACGGCCTATGGTTAGTACTGTCACAAGAGGTAAACATAAAGAATAAAACACCACAATAAAACACGTATTTGTATCCGGAAAACACACTTCTTGTTTTAATCATAACAAACAACATATAATTATCAAATAACATCAATATACTTAATTTAACATCAATAATGAAATAAAGTTTTAAAAATAGTTGACAACACAAAAAAAAATGCGTAAATTTGAATTATTTAGGTGTCAAATGTCGTAATTATGGAATATAAAAATCTTGAAGATGATAAAGAACTGCTGGTATTGAACGAACCTGAAGTTGTTTATGGGCATGGACAAATATTATCACAAGTCATTTCCGCTACCAGGCTGGGATTTACATTCGATGATATCCTGAAATTTCAAAAAACCATCAACAAAGGCCTGGCGGGTTTTGCATACATTCTTCAAATATCGTTGCGCACATTGCAGCGATACACACCCGAAAAAAAACTCAACACACCTCAAAGTGAGCGTTTGCTGGAGGTATCCCGGATGTATGGTCACGGCTACGAGGTATTCGGTTCACGAAAAAAATTCAACCAATGGATGGATGTACCCAACCCCGCGCTGGGGGGCGTCACTCCTTTCTCCCTGCTCGATACCCGTGCAGGTCTTGAAATGGTAGATGACCTTATTGGCCGGATTGAACATGGGGTGCTGAGCTAGGATGGAGGTTTATCGCTTATGTAAGGAAAAGTATGCCGAAAAACCTGATGGTGAAGGTGCAAAAAGGTATGGTGGACGGTGGAACTCAAAAGGAACACCCATGGTTTATACTTCCAGCACACGTTCCCTTGCTGTATTAGAGGTACTTACAGGCCTTCCTCACCGCCAATTGCCTGAAGGATACGTGATAACTACTATTCTACTTCCGCATAGCCCGGCGACATTACCCGAAGCCAATATTCCTTTAAATTGGCGGCAATATCCTCCTCCTCCTATTTTAGCCAAAACCGGAGACCTGTGGATAAGTAAAATGGAAACCCTGGCATTGAGTGTTCCATCCGTATTAATACCTCAAGAACAAAACATACTCATCAATCCCTTGTTTTCTGATATTAAAAAGATCCAAATTACACATATTGAACCCTATATTTTTGACGAAAGGTTGTTTGCCTGGTAATTTATTTACGGCGCAAATTCATTCTCCGCACCAACTTTGGCCCATACCACATCCATACACCTGTGATGGATAACAAGACCAGTGCCACACCCAACAGGTTCATGACCAATAACTTAAATCCATCACTGATGATCGAACCATCGTGCAGGGTTTCTATCCAGTCGGCATGACGACGTGCCACTGATACGATGTCGCCGGAAGACCCATGTACCTGCACTTCCCAATTGTCCTGCTCAAACACCACCTTGGCAACCCCTTTTGATGGCCTGATATCAATCCGATCGATGGTAAGTGTTTCCATTGCAGTGAGGGCCTCCAGACTGTCTGTGG
>JAOUKJ010000497.1 GCA_029882675.1 Cyclobacteriaceae bacterium | reverse complement strand
TTTGTCCTATACTTTTTATCGTTGAAACAGCATTAGAACAGGCTGTAATTTAAGCCCATATTAAAGTCAAGTCGCTTACTATAGCTATCTCGCTCTTCAATAAGATCTTTATATCGATAACTATGACCTTGATTAAAGTCTAACTGTGTAGTCAACCTGAAACGAGGAGAGATATAGTAATAAGCGCTTAATTCAGCCCAAAAACCATTATTTTTATATGTATCCATCTCCACATTATTACGGTAAAAAAAATAGCCGACTGACCCATTGAAATTGGTTCTTGTCGTTGGATAAAATCCCAGGTTAAGTGTTGTCATGTTCCTGAATGAAGTCTCATTATTAACCACAGTGACCGTGTCGGTCCTTGTTCTTTTCGAATATTGTGTAAAAAATCTATTATAAACAGAAAATTGCAAGGCCTGATTTAGGGGTTTTTCATAAGTAAAATTCACAAACGGTCTCCACGTACTGTAGTTATTGTAACTTTCATACAAATCTTCCAGGTCATTCAGGTATTCGATGGTCTTTCTTTGATACTCAAAACGATTAATTGCGGGCCCCACTCCCACCTCCAGCCGGTGGCCTGCGGACCGCTCCACAACACCTTCATACATCGTGTTGTTATACAACCTGTTTTCATAAAGTGGCATCCAGTTATCATACAACGTGGTGTAATACCTGGCATCTGCTTTTTCTACCACTTCCAGGGCCTGTAATACCGAATCGATATATTCTACGGCCTGTTTTTGCTTTACTCGCTGGTCGAAAAAACGCCGGTTCCTGATTTTGGAAACGGCCCGGGCAACCTCCAGGGCCTTTTCTTCGTCCATATTGGCATTGAGCTTACCTTCCTTTATCAGGTCTTGAATAATAAACAAAGCCTGCCGGTAGTCCTGTACGGGTTCAATTCTACCCCACCCTACACTTAATGATAATGATCCACTCTTATGTGTACTTTTGGTTGATTGCTCAACATATCCGGGAATAATGCCCTTATTATACGAACTGGATACTGACAATTCATAATCAGGCAATACAAACCCTCCAACTGTTCCCACAAAAAAAGAAGGGGTAAAATAATATCTACTTAAAGAATAAAATGAATTGTAAAACTCCTTACTCAATGATTTTTCATGGAAGGTACTGCTTTCATCTCCATTCCAATTTTTTGGATTGTAATGTCCCGATACACGTGTACTTACTGACTGCTGCCATTTTTCTGTGTTCCGGTAAAACGAATAATTCAAACTTAATCCTCCTCTAAAGCTTTTTCGCTTTTCCGCAAGGTCATAATTTAGCTTAAAAATATCATTACTTCCATTCATCCCATAACCAAATGTCAAGGTCTGTCTTTTCAGGTTGGGCATTTTATATCCGGACAGGTCATAATTTTCGGTCTGGGCCAAAGAAATAGAAGCAAACAGGAACATCGCAGCGCCCAATGATATTTTTGTTTTCATAGCAAGGTTGGTTTAGATTTCTGATACTGCTGCAATTATTATACCAGTCTAACATTATATTAATCTTAACACATTAACAATTCTCTTATATATATTTATTACAACATCATAGAAAATTCAAATCATGATTTTCCATGAAAAATGACTATTATTGACCGTACGAAACCAACAAAAGAAGGCGAATTGAAAGGAGAACATTTTTCAAACAAGGCGTTATTTTCGTTCTTGCTCCCGGGGCCATCTCCGAAACCGGTTTTTATTGCAAAATGTGCCGGAAAAACAAAGGCGATAAGATAATCATTGCATTCCTGTACCTAAAAGCTTATAATTGGCCATATTCAAATTATCCGATGAGCTATGACCAGTAAATCCACATTACGCATCCGCACCCTTATCATTGTGTTCGGCCTGTTTACCTTGCCTCAAATTTGCTTTACTCAAAGCGCTGATCAGAAAGAAATTAGAAAAGAATCACATATTTACTCCGACACCCTGGGCATGGACATCTTTTATCCTGTTGCATCGTCATCAGAAAAGCGACCCGTCCTGATATACGTCCATGGCGGTGGCTTTGGGGCCGGCACACGCGATCACCCGTCCCACCTGGAGTTTTGTGAACACTTTGCGAAAAAGGGCTGGGTCACGGCCACCATCTCCTACCACCTGACCATGAAGGGGAAGTCTTTTAGTTGCGACCAGCCCAAAGCCAATAAGGTGGCCACCTTTAATACCGTGGCCGGCAATATCCATCAGAGTGTGGCCTACCTTCTTCAGCGGCAGAAACAATTCAATATTGACCCCCACCGCATAGTGCTTATTGGTAGCAGTGCCGGCGCAGAAGCGGCCCTGCACGCCATCTATTGCGAAGATACCCGGGAAGGCATACTGCCAGAAAGCTTCAGGTATGCCGGTGTAATCAGTATGGCCGGAGCCCTGCTGGATGAGAAAATGATTACTGCTGAAAATGTCGTCCCTACCCAAATGTTTCACGGCACTTGTGACCAACTGGTACCCTATGCCAGCGCCCCGCACCACTATTGCAGTCCGGAAGACGTGGGCTATTTGAATCTGGCTGGCTCTTTTACCCTGTCAGAAAGATTGAAAGCCTTAAATACCGGTTCTTACCTCGTTACGGATTGCAGCGGGGGGCATGAATGGAGCGGGCACCCCATCAAACCGCAGTATATCCATCATATAGAAGATTTTCTCGAGAAAGACGTACTCAACGGCGAAGGGCGGCAGATCCGACACCAATATAATACGGGCAGGTATGAATGCACATTGGGTGAGGATTATTGCAAATAAACTAATATACAATAAAGCCCGTAGGACTTCAATAACGGCAAACTATGCCCCAAGCTAAAGTAACCACTCCGTAGGGGTAACACAACCAACAATAATCCACAGGGATGATGATTACAGGCAACTGCTAATTATCCGTACAGATTATAAATTCGCAAAAAATACCTCCCCTTTTCTCATATTCTCCGTACTATTGCATAAGGATCAAAACACCTGCTTTTTATGCTTCAAAACAAACGCATCGTCATCATTGGAGGCACTACCGGACTGGGCCTGTCTGCCGCCAGGGCTTTTATCAAAGCCGGGGCTAAAGTGGTGGTCATGGGACGGAACGTAAAAAGTGTGGAATCTGCGGCTATGGCAATAGGCGACCACGGCCTGTCCTTACAAGGTGACGCCACCCGGGAAGGTAACGCCGAAAAAGCCATTCAGGCCTGCCTCGAACATTTTGGGGGATTTGAAGGACTATACCATGTGGCCGGTGGCAGCGGGCGAAAAATGGGCGATGGCCCCCTGCATGAAATCACGCTGGAAGGCTGGAACAAAACCCTGGAGCTCAACCTGACGTCCATGATGTTGTCCAACAGGGCCGCTGTTCGTCATTTTCTGAAAGCGGGGACGACCGGAGCCATCCTAAA
>JAOUKJ010000495.1 GCA_029882675.1 Cyclobacteriaceae bacterium | reverse complement strand
TACCCGCAGGGCGGCGTTGATGGCCCGGCGTATAAGCGGTTCGCCTGAAAACCTGGTTTCTTGCAGGGTAGCAGCCAACGCAGGTAAGGCGCCTTCAATAGACCAGTCGTCGTTGATGGCACGTGCCGCCTCTGTGACGATATACTCATCTTTGTCATTCAGGAAAAGGGCCACCTTTTCACTTTGCATACGGCGTAGTACCAGAACAGCGGCAATGCGCAGATCGCGCTCTTCGCTTTCGGCCAGGGCTGTGATGGGCGCTTCCTGTCCTATTCGGGAAAGGGCCAGTACGCCGGCATGGCGCAGGTACACATCCTCGTCGTTATTGGCATCGATCATATTGATGATTGGCTGGACAGCCTTCGCGTATTTTATTCTTCCGAGGGCTTGTGCCGCAAAGAACTTTACACGTGGATTATCCTGAGCGAGCAGGGGTATAAGTGCTTCCCCAGCCTCTGCGTATTTTACATCACCAATTACTTTGACGGCCTGGGCAACGATTTCTGCATCTTCATCTGTTAAAAGATCAGCCAGGGGAGCTGCTGCTGCTGCACTTTGTGCGGCCAGTTGCCCGATGCCCCAAATGCCGTGAATACGGGCCAGCTGGTTGTCACGTTGGGCAATGGCCTTTAGTAGTACATCGGCCTTTCCACGTGCCACCAGTTCAAACTGAGCTTTCTGTCTTATGCGCATATCGCCATAAGCCAGCAGTTTAAGCAATTCATCTTCCGGTTGGCTGGAGTAGTCCATTTGAATGCGCTTTTTGGTTTCTTCACGCAGGGCCTTGAGGTCATTTTTCTCATCAGCTACATCAATTTTCCATACTCTCCCATAGTTTTTAGTGTCCCAGCCATTCACCCAGTCGGCGAAATACAGGGCGCCGTCCGGACCAAAGCGCAGGCCGGTGGGCAATACGCCACTGATCACGTCCTTTTCCTGGGCGAGATCAAATGAAGCACCTTTGGGCTTGAGGGTAAATGACCAGATGTGTGAGCGGGAGGGGTTGCCTACAAATTCAACGAGAAAGAAATTATTTTTCCAATCGCTGCCCAGGGCCGTGCCGGGATTATAAACCATGCCCGTCGGTCCGTTGTGATAGTTGATTATCGGCGGGATGATGTAGGCCGCCTGACCTTCCCAACGGGGCTTAAAGAGTTCTTCATCCATCCAAACTTTGTAACTGTTGTTTTTCGGATCGGTATATTTTCCGTATTGCCAGTTGGCGCGCCATCCCGCGTCAGATCCCTCTACAATATGCACCAGGCGTTCGCTCTCGCCACGATGGTCACCGTCGTTGTCTGAGCTGATCAGGTTGCCGTATTCATCAAATACAAACTCATGTGTATTACGCACACCCGCAGCATATACTTCAAAATCGGATCCATCCGGATTGGAGCGGACTATGACGCCCTGATTGGGGTATTTGTGTACGATGCCATCGGGGGCAGTAATGTTTGCTCCGATGTCGCCAATGCCCCAGTATATTTTTCCATCAGGGCCTTCAATCACTCCTGACATCCCGTGTCCGCTAAAGCCGATATGTACGGCATAACCGTGACTGATAGATACTTTCTCATCGGGTAGGCCATCACCATCGGTGTCCTGAAGGCGCCACATATCGGGGCCTATTCCTACAAACATGTCTTTTTCACGAACCAGCAATGCGCCTGCTACGTCCGTGATTTCCTCGTTGAAATCACTGAGTATACGCGTGGATACATCGGCCAGGCCATCACCGTCTTCATCTTCGATGCGCCATACTTCGTCCTGCTCTACGGCCAGGTCTTTCCAGTCGTGGCTGCCATCGTTGTTGAGGTCTTTCAACCATTCGTTTTCCGCACTTTTTTCAGGGGCAAAAATATCTTTCAAAAAGGCACGGCGGTCTTCTACGGATTGTAACCCGATGGAGCGGGTCATCCAGTCGCGGTGCCCACGGATATCAAATTCGGAATTTTTCTGCCGGTTGGTGCGGGTGAGGTATACCCGGCCTTCGTCATCAATAGACATGGCGATGGGATCCGGCGCCAGCGAATCGGTGGCCCACAGATCCAGTGTGAGTCCTTCGGCCAGTTGATAAGCGGTATTATCTTTTATTTCTTTGGCTGTGGCTGCGCCGGTGGCCGGATCCTGCCGTACTGTGAGTGGTGGATCTTTCTCCGGTGCCGGTGTGCTGCATGCTGCCAGTAAACCGATCAGGAATAGCACAGGTAGCCTCTTTTGTAATAGATTGTAGGTTTTCATAGGTATTGTTAATATTTGACCTGCAATGTTAATGAATATTTGTTAAAATCGGATGTTATTTGTTCGATTGCCTGATTTGCTTACATTTGGGTAAACATCTAATGTATAAACTAAAAAACGATTATGAGAACATTAACCTATTACCTGAGTTTGTTGGTTTTGGTCTTTGCCGTATGGAGCTGTGGTAAAAGTACATCCGCTGATGCAGAAGGCGAGGCAGACTCTACTGCAGTAGTGAAAGAGCAACCTGCTGCTACACCGTTGTTTCCGGATACGCCAGGTATTCAGACCTATTCCTTCCGGGCCAGCTTTGCCCGTGATGTGGCCAATGCACTGGACACCATTAAGCACCTGGGTTTTACCGAAGTGGAGTGCGGGCTTGATCCTTATGGCCTCACTACCGAAGAGTTTAAGAAAATGCTCGATGACCGCGGTATAAAAGCAACCTCAGTGGGCGCTGGGTACGACCAGATCGTGGAAAACCCGGAAGAAGTAGCCCAAAAAGCCAATATCATGGGTGCCAAATATGTAATGGTGGCCTGGATACCTCATAAAGATGCATTCACCATTGACGATGCTAAAAAAGCAGTTGAAGACTTCAACAGGGTGGGTAAGGTGCTGAAAGAAAATGGCGTGACGTTATGCTATCATAACCACGGCTATGAGTTTGTCCCCTATGAAGACGGTACCTTGTTTGATTATATCGCAGAAAATACGGATCCCGAATATGTCTCTTTCGAGATGGATATCCTATGGGTGACACATCCCGGGGCTGATCCGGTACAATTGCTGGAGAAATACGGCAACCGGTGGAAGCTCATGCACCTGAAAGACCTCCGTGCAGGTGTACCTAGTGATTTTTCAGGTCACACTCCCGTTGAAAACGACGTTGTATTAGGCACCGGGGTAATTGATATCCCGGCCGTGCTAAAAGCAGCCAAAAAGGCCGGCGTTGAGCACTACTATATAGAAGACGAAAGCCCTACAGTAGGCGAGCAGGTACCCCAGTCACTGGAATACCTGAAGGGCCTTACTGAGTAGGTCATGATCCCGGATTATTCATCAGGATTACTTGTGAGTAATCCGGGATAATTAACTTGTAAGGGGTTGTTTTTGAAAACCTTCCATTTTCCCACAATTCCCATGCTACTGGGGACTCCT
>JAOUKJ010000494.1 GCA_029882675.1 Cyclobacteriaceae bacterium | reverse complement strand
CGCCGCAAGTTTTATCCGACCAATATTAAGTATGTTTACGGCTATTTTAAAGCCCTTACCCCTTTCAAACAACAAATTCTCTACAGGCACGGGGCAATCGTTGAAAAAGAGCTGTCGGGTAGATGATCCTTTTATCCCCATCTTTTTTTCCTCCTCGTTCATCGTAATGCCTCCAAATGCTTTCTCCACAATAAAGGCCGTCAGGTTCTCATCATCATCAATTTTGGCAAAGACAATCAGCAAATCGGCAAAGCCCCCGTTGGTAATCCACATTTTTTGTCCGTTGAGCAAATAATGCTTACCATCCGCTGAAAGTGTGGCTTTTGTCTTGGCCGCCATGGCATCGGAACCGGAGTCGGGCTCCGTGAGGCAATAGGCGGCTTTCCATTCCGCATTGGAAAGTTTGGGGATATATTTGGCCTTCTGTTCACTCGTGCCATAGTAGAGGATGGGCAGTGTACCTATGCCGCTATGGGCACTGGAAGCCACGGCAAAGGAATGGCCGGCCCCGGTTTCTTCCGCTACCAACATAGTGGTGTTAAAGTCCATGTTAAATCCACCATACTTCTCCGGGACAGAAGTGGCCAGCAGGCCCAGTTCTCCTGCTTTTTCCAGCAGGGAAGGCATCAGTTCGGGGTGTTGCATACTGTCTATTTCATCCAGTTTGGGAAAGACCTCCGCTTCCAGGAAGTCCCGGCAGGTCTGTGCGACCATTCGTTGCTCTTCATTCCATTCCTCAGGCACGAATATCTCTTCGGCCAGGGTCTGTTTTGTTAAAAATTCGCCTCCGTATCTCATATTTTAGTAGTTAGTAGTTAGTAATAAGTAGTAAGACTTTACAAGGTATAAATCTCAATAGTAATATTCCTTATTTTGATAAAACAGCCATAGCCTTGTCTTAGTCTTAACCTCTTCATTTACTGATACTATTAATTAGTCCATATAACATTTTTTGTATTTCAATAAGTTTATCATAAATGTTTTCAAAATCACCCTCGTTTACAAATTCAAGTTCTTTTGAAATAATAAACTGACTTTCCAACTCATAAGTACTTCCTAAACTAATTTTTAAATATCTGACAAGCTCTTTATCTGAACCTTTTCCGCAACCTTCTGCAATATTTGACGGTATTGAAACAGCGCTCCTGCGTATTTGGTTTATCAGACCAAATTTTTCTTCGTCCGGAAAATGCCTGGTCACTTTATAGATATCCACAACCAGGTTTTTTCCTTTTTCCCAAACTTTCAGCTCTCTAAAATTGTGAATACTGTTTTTCATTTTACTATCGTTTTCAAACAGTACAACCTTACTATGTGTTTACTCCACAGTAAGTCTTACTACTTTCTACTCACTACTCACTACTGAATCATTTCAATGATCCCTGCTACCCCCTGTCCCCCACCAACACAGGCCGTCACCATACCATACTTCTGGTTGCGGCGTTTCATTTCGTTGATCAATTGCACAGTGAGTTTCGATCCGGTGCATCCCAAGGGGTGGCCAAGGGCAATGGCTCCACCGTTTACATTGACTATGTCTTCGTTGAAATCCAGCTCTTTGATCACCCCCAGGGCCTGGGCAGCAAAGGCCTCATTGAGTTCTATCTGGTCAATGTCTTTCAATGCCAGTCCGGCCTGTTTCAGTGCGGCAGGTACTGCTTTTACCGGGCCTATACCCATAATGCCCGGCTCCACCCCGGCCACGGCATAGCTCGCCAGCCTGGCCACAGGCTCCAGGTTCAATTCCTTCATCTTTCGTTCAGACATCACCAGCACAAAGGAGGCGCCATCGGAAGTTTGGGAGGAGTTTCCTGCAGTGACGGTCCCACCATTGGCAAAGGCCGGCTTTAGTCCGGCCAATGCCTCCGGAGTGGTGTTAACTCTTACTCCTTCATCGGTATCCACGACCCATTCCCGTGATTTCTTTTTGAAATTTTCATCCACGTATACGTCTTCTACCTTCACCGGCACGATCTCCTCCTTGAATTTCCCCTCCTTAATGGCCGCAGCAGCGCGCATATGCGAGCGGTATGAAAAGGCGTCCTGCTCTTCCCTGGATATCTTGTATTTCTTCGCCACATTTTCTGCGGTCAGCCCCATGCTGGTATAATACGACGGGTCTTTGGTAGCCACCCGGTAGTTCAGGGCCGTCTTATAGCCCATCACCGGCACCAGCGACATTGATTCTGTGCCTCCGGCAATGATAACATCGGCCATACCACTTTTGACCTTCGCTGTAGCGATGGCAATAGCCTCCAGACCTGAGCCGCAATACCGGTTGATCATCATGCCGGGGTTATCAATGCCCAGGGCCATCAGGGAAATCATCCTCCCCATTTGCATTCCTTGTTCGGCCTCTTGTACGGCATTGCCCACAATGAGGTCATCGATATGGCCCGCTTCCAGCCCTTCCACTGAGGCCATCAGATGTTTGATCACATCCACCGCCAGGTCGTCAGGCCTGTAAAAGCGGAACCCGCCTTTTTTGGCTTTGGCGACGGCAGTACGAAATCCTTTTATTATATATGCTTCCATTTTTAATAGATTTTAGATTTTAGACATGAGATGTGAGACATGAGATGTGAGATATGAGATGTGAGTTTTTAAACATGGTTTTAACTTTTGTTTCTATTTATTAAAGCCCGAAGCATTTTTTGAATTTCCTCAACATGGATTATGATTGTTGAACTCTCATTATCGTCCACAAACAACAGTTCCTCGCTAATAATCATTTGAGTAATAACTTCTGAACATGAACCATATGCCATTTTCAGAAAATTATTAAATGCTTTTTCAGTATCTCTTGAACAACCCTCGGCAATATTTGACGGCACAGATACAGAAGCCCTTCGCAATTGCTGCACTAATCCGAATTGTTCTTCACCGGGAAAATTTCTGGTTATCTGATAAACATTTTTCACCATTTCAATAGACTTTTGCCATACCTTCAATTCTCTGAAATTATGCATGATACTTTAATTCTTTGGATGTCTCTTGTCTAACATCTCATATCTAACATCTAGTTACGTAACGCTTTCCCCCCTTGCAAAATGGCCTGTATCCTTTCCATGGTCTTCTTCTCGGCAGTCAGGGAGAGGAAGGCCTCGCGTTCCAGGTCGAGCAGGTATTGCTCTGAAACATATTGCGGTGAGGTCAGGTCGCCGCCACACATGATGTTGGCGATTTTCTTTGCAATTTTCACATCGTGGTCTGAGATGTAGTTTCCCGTCCGCAGACCGTAAATTCCGGCCATAAACAGGGCCATGCCTGTACGGCCCTGTACTTTTATTCGGGTGGACTGGATCGGGCGGGTATACCCTGCCGCTGATAGTTCCAGCACCGCCATTTTGGCATCGGCAAGCTGTCGGTCCTTGTTGATGGATATGCCATCACCTGCCTGCAAAATAT
>JAOUKJ010000493.1 GCA_029882675.1 Cyclobacteriaceae bacterium | reverse complement strand
AAGTATTTTCTTTATTTTAGCCGCTTAAACCAATGAAAAAATGAACCTGCTCAAAATATTTCCTTTTGGACTACTGTGGATAACCTTCGCTATTACTGCCCAGGCCCAGCAGACCCGAGACGCCCACCTGACCCTTGATCGGTTATTCCAGTCTGATGAATTTCAGTCCGATCGTTTTGGTCCTGTGAGGTGGATGGACAATGGCACAGCCTATACCACCCTGGAGCCATCAGTAAGCCATCAGGGGAGTTATGATATTGTAAAATATGACGCAGAAAGTAATCAGCGTGAAATTCTGGTGGCAGCGGAGAAGCTTATACCTGCGGGCGCTTCCCGTCCGCTGACCGTGGAGGATTATGAGTGGTCTCACCAAAAAAAAGTGCTGCTCATCTTTACGAATAGCAAAAGGGTGTGGCGGTATAATACGCGTGGAGACTACTGGGTGTTGGATATGCAAACCCAAAACTTACACCAGGTGGGGAAATCCCTCCCTTCATCTTCATTGATGTTTACTAAATTTTCGCCTGATGATACCCGGCTGGCCTATGTTAGCGGCCATAATATTTATGTGGAAGACCTGGCTGGCGACAAGTTGACGGCGATTACTACAGACGGCACGGAAAAATTGATCAATGGCACCTTTGATTGGGCCTATGAAGAGGAGTTTGATTGCCGCGATGGGTTCCGCTGGAGTCCGGATGGTAAAAACATAGCCTACTGGCAAATAGATGCTGCGGAAATCAAAAACTTCCTGATGGTCAACAATACGGATTCCGTCTATTCTTTTAATATTCCCGTGCAATACCCCAAGGTGGGTGAAGATCCGTCAGGCTGCCGTATCGGGATTGTTGACGCTTCAGGAGGGGAAACCCGTTGGATGCCCATACCGGGCGACCAAAAACAAAATTACCTTCCCAGGATGATCTGGGCCCCGGATGCAAAAAGTATTTATGTGCAGCAACTCAACCGGAAGCAAAATCTTAATAAGGTATGGAAAGGCAGCACTACCAATTTTACGGTAGAGCAGGTTTATACTGAACGGGACGACGCCTGGCTCGATACGGTCGATGACTGGATTTGGTTTGACGAGGGGAGAGAGTTTAGCTGGTTGAGTGAAAAAGATGGCTGGCGACATTTTTATCGTGTCTCCGCTGATGGGCAAAAAGAAATTCTGGTGACTGAAGGGGATTTTGACCTGGCCAATATCGAGCTGATTGATGATGATCATGGCTATGTTTATTTCATTGCTTCTCCGGATAACCCCACTCAACGTTACCTTTACAGGGCCAAACTCAATGGAAAAGGAAAGGCCCAACGACTTACTCCTGAAGGCATGGGCGGTACACATAGTTACCAGATCGGGGCAGGTGCCCGTTATGCTATTCATACCTATTCCGATGTGTCCACCCCTCCGGTCATCGAACTGGTTTCCCTGCCGGATCACAAGGTAGTACGTACTTTCGTGACTAATCAAAGACTCAGAAATACCCTGGAGGCCCTGGACCGTAATGAGGTGAAATTTTTCAAGGTCACTACAGCGGAGCAGGTGGAAATGGATGGATTTATGATTACACCACCTGATTTTGATGAGTCGAAGAAATACCCTGTCCTTTTTTATGTTTATGGCGAACCGGCAGGACAGACTGCCCGCGATGTATGGGGCGGCAGTCGCATGATGTGGCACTACATGCTGGCACAACAAGGGTATATAGTTATCACCATGGATAACCGCGGAACACCTACACTGAAGGGAAGGGCATGGCGCAAGGCTATTTATCGTAAAATTGGCGTGATCAATGCAAGCGATCAGGCGCTGGCAGCGAAAGAAGTACTCAAGTGGGATTTTGTAGATCCTGAGCGCATAGGTGTATGGGGGTGGAGCGGTGGAGGAAGCATGACCCTCAACCTGCTGTTTCAATACCCGGCCATTTACAAAACGGGCATGTCGGTAGCTCCTGTGGCTAATCAATTGTATTATGACAATATTTACCAGGAACGCTATATGGGTGTTCCCTGGGAAAACAAGGATGACTTTATCAAGGGCTCACCAATCAGTTATGCCCAAAACCTACAGGGCAACCTCTTATTGGTACACGGTACCGGCGACGATAACGTCCATTACCAAAATAGTGAAGCGCTGATTAACGCATTGATTTTGCACAACAAGGTATTTCAGGTGATGCCCTACCCCAACAGGTCGCACGGAATATATGAAGGCCAAAATACCCGCCGGCATTTGTTTACCTTACTTACTCATTACCTGAACACGCATGTGGAGCCGGGCGGAAAATAAACGCCCCGGTTCAGAAATATGCGCAGGTCGGTTATGCGACGGGGTCAGCCGGATTGAAAAATAAGATGGCCAGCAGCCCCAATAACCCCACTGCCACCAGGTAATAGAGGGTAGGAATTACGGTTTTTCGCAGGGTATTGCCTTCCTGCCCCAGGAGTCCGACGGTAGCGGACGCTGCCACAACATTGTGGATGGCTATCATGTTGCCCGCTGCGGCACCCACTGCCTGCAGAGCCACAATGAGGGGGCCGGAAAGGGACAGCGACTTAGCCACCCCATACTGAAACATGCTGAACATCAGGTTGCTTACCGTATTGCTGCCGGCTATAAAGGCCCCCAGGGCCCCGATAGAAGGAGCAAAGAAAGGCCATACCTGCCCAACGGTAGCCGCCACCCATTCTGCCAGCGCCAGGGGCATACTTGAAAACCCGGAGTCATTGATGCCGGAGTTGATATATACCCGCACCATGGGTACGGTAAAGAGCAGGACAAAGCCAGCACCCAGGATGATTTTTGTAGAATCGCCAAAAGCCTTTTTTAGCTGGCCGGGATTCATGTGATGAACAAAATAGGTGATCAGTACCACAAAGATAAGTACGGTACCCGGGAGGTAGAGGATGGCACTCGACCCATCGATACCGGTCGAAAAGATGTCTTTCCATGACAGGGTGATATCCGACAAAAAGGCCTTGAGGGGAAGTTGGTTGAGCCGGGTAAGAACCAGTATTACTGCTACCAGCAGGTAAGGCAACCAGGCTTTCCAAAGTCCGATTTTCTTCCGGGGCGTGTGGTTGTCGTCGATCCGGATGGCTCCCAGCCAGTGTGCGGGCCATGCATTCTCCGGGGGAAAGTTCCAGGTTTTGGCAGGCAGCAGAAATCCCTTCTTTGCCGCCATGGTCACTACGCCCAAACCAATGAGCGATCCCAGCAGGGAAGGAAACTCCGGCCCCAGAAAAAGGCCGGTGAGCAGATAGGGCACCGTAAAAGCCAGTCCGCCAAACAGCGCAAAAGGCCAGATAGCCAGGCCTTCTTTCCATGATTTATTGGCTCCAAAAAAACGGGTCATCATCATGGCCATAAACAGGGGCATCAGTGTGCCGGTAATGGCGTGTAGTAC
>JAOUKJ010000492.1 GCA_029882675.1 Cyclobacteriaceae bacterium | reverse complement strand
CGTTATGGCCGGTGGACTGTACCTGGCCTGACGGCCATTGACGCTGAAAAACATTCGGCCATCGCGATGCTCTACTTCCATTTGATAGACGCCCGAATCCGGTATTTGTTTAATTTTTTCGGCATGTTCAACTTCCAGTCCTCCGTTTTTCATCATCCCGAATGCCATTTCATTATTGGTGGAAACCAGATACAAATAGGCCCCATCCGGAAGGCCTTCTTTGTATGTAGTACTGTCGCCCTCTTTGCCCAGCACCAGACCAAAGTACAGTGGATTTTTTTCGTCATGGGGGTTCATCAGTTCGTTAAACTCAAAGGTCATGGAGGACTGCACCTTGTAGGGTCTGGAGTAGTCAAACGTGAGGATTTTCTGTCCGAAATGCAGGGCCGCATCATTACCAATAATCCATATTGTACCATAGAAATTTCCACCAAAGCCATCGGCCCTCCACCCCAGGGGTTTTTCAAAGCTGATCAGGCCATCAAAACCTATAGGTTGTGACTTGAGGTCATCTTCTCCGTCGGCAAAGGCTGTTGTATGATACACCCGGTGCAACTGACCATGGGCGTGATGAAAAACAGTGGGGAGTATGAGCAGGAGAAAGCAAATGTATATGTGGTGGGTTCGTGGCAAGGTTTTACTTTTCATTTTCACTATTCCAATGATATATAAAGAAAGGGAAAAATTCAAATTAGAGCTAAACAGCCACCGTTTATTCCAGCAATAAATACTCAATCTGCTCCAACAACAATTTATTGATCATGTGGGGACTTCCTGTTTCCGGCGCGTCTGTATTGCGCACTGTTCCTATTTTGTCAATCAATATATTGTGAGGAATGGCATCGATTTGCAATCCGGTCATGATCAGGTTGGACTGGTCGTTGCTCAGATAAACATGTTCGGCAGGCCCTCCCAGCTTTTTGATGGACCCTGCCCACTTTTCTTTATCCGTATTGATACAAACTGTCATGATCCGAAAGTCCTCGCCGGAAAAATGTTTATTTAAAGCTGCTATACCGTCCCAATTGGCCAGGCAGGGCCCACACCAGGGAGCCCAAAACTTTACATAAACCACATTGCCTTTTTGTTTCTCTAATATTTGGTCCAGTATTTCTCCGCCCAACTTTCCGGAATAGTCATTGTAAACTGTGTTTTGTCCGGAACCCAATACCATGGCTTTTGTCCTTTCAAAGGATTTGAGAAGAAAGTCCCTGTTTTCTGTAGGGAGTTTGTCGTCCACTTGTGCGAGCAGCCCTTCGAGCGGCCCGATAAATTCTTCCTTCTTTTGGATTTGCAATTGACGGATTTTGCCATAGATAAAACGGCTAAGTAGAAGATTGTGGGTCTGACCGGAATAATTTTCATCAAGATGTGTTAAAAATGTATCGGTAAACTTAGCGGAAGGACATTCGGGGTCTTTTTGCCGGCACAGTTCGGCCACTTTGTAGGTCACATGCGCCTGATACACATTGTAGAAATAGTGGAAATAACTGTGCTGTATTAAATGAGGACTTTGGATGTCCAGGCTGTCTTCAAGTATCCGGAAACGTGTGGCCATCTCCAGATCAGGGGTAACTATTTCCACTTCCTGTTTTTTACTCATGGCCCTGGCCCTCATTTTGGCTTTGATCTCGTACATAAACAAGAGATTGGGCCTGTTCAGGTTTATTTTATCGGTAGCCCACTGTATGAACAAGGGATCTTCGATGTTGTTCTTTTCCAGAAAAGTTTTGAAGGCCTTTTTCTCGGTAATCATCAGGGAATCAACAAACATAAGGTAGGTAGCAAAATCAGTCTCTTCTTCCCGGGGGAGCGGATTATTTCTCATTATTTCCTCTGAAAGCGCCAGGTATTCGTTGATGTATTTGTTCATAGTTTGTTGTTTTCCTCCGGTAACACTGACCTGGCCTTTTTGGGGATGGGTCGTGTCAGGTTTGATTCTAACAACGAGTGAGTCTTTGGGTCCTGCATACAGATAATAGTTTTTGTTTCCATAGCGAAGTATCATTGATTTTGCCTCTTCCAATTCAAAGTTGAAAGAGAACGTGCCTTCTTCTGCATTAATAATCGCTACGTGTTGCTCTGCATCATCCGTGATGATATTACGCTCCATTAGAATGACCGTGGAATCCAGAGAGTTGGCCTCATAACGTGCAATACTTCCTGAAATAAAGGTATTAAACAGGATGGGCGAAGGGGCCTTTTCCGGAGAAGAACAACCGAACAACAAAAAGACCATTAACGCAGCAATAATCCCGGGAGACAGACCCCTAATACCGAGTTTCAACATATGAGAAAATTTAGTATTTTGCATTGGTTTTTAATTTAGAAATTAACTGTAATATCATAAAATTATTACTGGCAAAAGATTTTATTAACCATGGACAAAAACTACTACAAAGACCAGACTCTTCAAATCCTGGCCCTTCATGACAAGGTGGATAAACAGGCCAGTGCCCTCCAATCGCTTTGGGAAGGGGGAGAAAGGAAATCGACTGAATATGTTAAAAAAGAAGACCGGGACAAAATCAAAAACCTGGGCGTGGCTGTCGATATTTTGAAAACCATGGGGCAGGTGGCTGGAAAAAAGGGAAAATCAGATACAGTAAAATACATCCGACTGGCCGAACTACTATGGGAAGGTTATGGGAGGGAAGGCCGTGTTGTCGCTTCTCATATACTCGGCCAGCTCAATGATATGGCACCGGAAATGGTCTTGTCTGTCTGCCGTTCGCTGGTGGCCACATCGGTGTCCTGGGAGGAGTGCGATAACCTCACCTACGGGGTTGAACCCATCATCCGGAAATACCCTGCGGAAAACCTGGAAAAGCTGAATGACTGGCTTACCGATGATAGTAAGTGGGTGAAAAGGGTGGCCCTGAATGTACTGGCGCGTTTGCCCATGAAACAAGCAGACTATACCACCCGGTGTATGGAGATGGCTTCTCTGTGTTTTGAATACGATGACCACGATGTACGTCGAACATGCAGCTTTGTATTGCGGATGGCTGCCCGGGGAAATATAGCAGAAGTGCCTCAATTTTTGGAAAGAAATATCGGAGGCCAGAACAAAACCAAAGTATGGATATTCTCAGATACCATCAAAAGCATGACCAAAAGCTTTTTACCGGAGTTTAAGCCTTTATTGCCGCTCTATGAAAAATGGAAAGAAAGCCTGACAGACAAAATGGCCATAAAAAGTATTGACAGCGCTATTAAACTTTTAAAATAAATTGTTATATTTATACTCTTGTCGTTGGTAGGTTCCACTTTGGTTCGATATGCATAAGGCTTAATCATACACTAAAATGGATACTGATGAATCCATGGACATCCGTTTCCTTAAAAAAATTGAGGAAATAGTATTGGCCAACCTCAGTAATGAACACTTTGGGGTAGCGGATTTGGAGCGCGA
>JAOUKJ010000491.1 GCA_029882675.1 Cyclobacteriaceae bacterium | reverse complement strand
TGGCCACCCATAGAGAGACCGGCCACTGCACGAAATTGTTTCTCGGCTCGCGTGTGGTAAGTTTTATCAATAAAGGGTATAAATTCCTGAATAAAAAAGTCTTCCCAAAGTTCCTTCTCGTCATAACTGTTCACGTAAAAAGTGACTCCGCCATCGGGCATGGCAATAATCATGGGTGCAATTTCTACGTTGTCCGCTTGTTGGTCAGCAATTTTCCCCACCTGGCCAAACTGTGTCCAGCCCGTTTCATCATCGGTATAGCCATGCAACAGATAAAGCACCGGGTAGCTGCGTTCTGAGGAGTTGTAATCAGATGGCAGATAGATATTATACCGCACTTCCTTTTTGAGTATACTGGAGTTGATGATCAGACTTTCTTTTATAGTGCCTTGTGAATGGGCAAAGAAAGGGGCAATCAGGCACAATAATGCCAGTGTGAAACTTCTTTTCATGATGTGGATATAAGTTAATTCTTAAAAATAAATCAGCTACTTTCTCTCTTATAATCCGCAAGCGGATTATAGGCAATCATTTACTGCAATAAAATAAATACACCTGCTGCGATAGAGGCACCCAGAAGTGGTCCGATAACCGGAATCCAGGCATAGCCCCAGTTGCTATTTCCTTTTTTCATGGGCAGCAGGGCATGGACAATGCGCGGACCCAGGTCACGGGCCGGATTGATGGCATAGCCGGTCGTTCCTCCCAGGGCCATACCAATGGCCACCACCAAAAAAGCAACGGGCAGTGCCCCGATGGAGCCCAGCCCCACTTGTGCATGATCCAGATTGCCTGCTTCCAGCGTTGGGCCAGCGATATAAAGCACGACAAAAACCAATACAAAAGTGCCTAAGGCTTCACTAAAGAAATTCTGAAAAGTGTTTTTCATGGCCGGGCCGGTAGAAAAGGTTCCCAGCTTGGCCCCGTTATCATCGGTTGTCCGGTAATGCTGATGATAAGTCACCCACACACAAAAAGCGCCGAGCATGGCCCCACCCAGTTGGGCCAGAATAAATCCTGCCACTTCGATCCAGGGAAAACTGCCGGCAATGGCCAGCCCAATAGTCACAGCGGGATTAATATGCGCCCCGCTATACGGGCCTGCTACAACCACGCCACAAAATACCGCCAATCCCCAACCAAAGGAGATCAACACCCAACCGGTGTTTTGGGCATACGTTTGATTTAATGTATTGTTGGCATTTACCCCGACCCCCAACAAGATCAGGATAAATGTTCCCAAAAATTCAGCAGTTATTGGATCCATGAAGGCAAAGATAAATATTTACCACAGAGTTGCAAGTAAAGCGACATTGGCGTTTCCGGGAAAACGGATTATTACAATCATCAAATCTCCCCGCTCGCTGTGCAACAGCTACCTCACAAAGGCCGCAGCTACTCCCCCATCTACATTGATGATATTGCCTGTGCTCTTGGACAGCAGACCACTCACCAGGGCAAAGGTCGCATTGGCAATATCATCAGTCGTGATGATCTCATTGAGCAAAGTGCGTTTGGCATAATGAGCCGGCAGCTCATCAACGCTAATTCCATAGGCTTTGGCCCTTCCTGCTGCCCATTTTCCTTCCCAGATCTTACTGCCCTCAATCACGGCATCAGGATTGACTACATTCACCCTGATCTTGTCCTTTCCCAGCTCTGCGGCCAATAGCCTGGACATGTGAGCCTGAGCCGCTTTGGCTGTGCCATACCCCACATTATTCGGGCCGGAAACCAGTGCATTTTTACTTACAATATTGATCACGTCCCCCCCTTGTCCCTGGGCACGCAATACCTCCACCCCTTTTTGAGTCATCAGAAACTGTCCTTTCACCATCACATCCTGATGTATCTGCCAGTCGGCCTCGGTGGTCTCTTCCAGGGGCTTGCTGATGGCCAGTCCGGCACAATTCACTACAATGTCCACACCGCCATACTCCAGACAGGCGGCTTGATAAGCCCCGGCTATCGAATCCCTGTTCGTCACATCAAGTGTACTATAGGTTGCGTTGTCAGTTCCAAAACCAGCTATGGCTTTTTTTAAACGTCCCTCATCGATATCCGTCAATACTACACAGGCTCCTTCCTGTACAAATTTTTCAGCAATGGCCTTGCCTATACCACCCGCACTGCCCGTGATAACAGCCACCTTTCGCGACAAGGGCTTTTCTTTGGGCATGCGCTGAAGTTTGGCTTCCTCCAGAAGCCAGTATTCAATATCAAAGGCCTCCTGTAAGGGCAAAGACACATAAGACGAAATGGCCTCTGCTCCTTTCATCACATTAATGGCATTGATGTAAAACTCACTGGCCACCCGGGCAGTTTGCTTGTTGCTGGCATATGAAAACATCCCCACACCAGGCCATAAGATGATTACCGGATTGGGGTCACGCATGGCCGGACTGTTATGCCGTTTATGTGTTTCATAATAATGGGCATATGCCTCCCGATAGGTGGCAAATTCAGGCGCTATATTTTCTTTCACGGCTTCCAAATCTGTCAGATCGGCGTCAGCAGGTACCTTCAGCACGAGGGGCCTTATCTTGGTACGCAGAAAATGATCCGGACAACTGGTTCCCAGGGGAGCCAGTTTTTGCAGATCGTGACTATTGATAAATTCCAAAATACGGTCATCATCCGTAAAATGTCCCACCATGTGCGCATATCCTGAGGCCAGCCCACGTAATACCGGCGCCAGTCTGGCTGCCTGCTCACGACGTTGTTTAGCTTCCAGCGACTTTATTTTTTCCCCGCCATAAACCGGTTTGCCTTTTTCGTAATGGCTCTCCAGGTATTCAGCAGCCTTCTCTATTTTGTCCAGGCTATTGACATAACAATCATAAGAGGTATCCCCCCAGGTAAACAGACCATGACCCCCGAGCATAATACCCTCAATGCCCGGGTTTTTCTCCAGGGCCTCAACCAGTTTTAGTCCCAGGTCAAATCCAGGGCGCTGCCAGGGTACCCAGGCCACTTTACCCCCGAAAAGATCCTGTGTAATGGCTTCTCCGTCTTTGGCCGCTGCAATGGCAATGGCCGCATCAGGGTGCAGGTGGTCGATATGGTTAAACGGCAAAAATCCGTGCAATGGCGTATCAATGGACGGTGCGCGGGAATCCAGATCGAAAATGCAATGGTTAAAAAGCGCTACCATTTCATCCTCATGTTCAAGCCCCCGGTAAATATTTTTCAGCGCTATCAATTTTTCCTGGTACAGTGCTGCCAGTCCGCTTCGGGTCAGCGTGCCTATATCACCACCAGATCCCTTGATCCACATCACTTTCGTGTCGACCCCTGTGAGCGGGTCTTTTTCGATGGTTTTGCAACTTGTATTTCCCCCGCCGTAATTAGTAATGCGCAAGTCAGCACCCAAAAGGTTACTCCGGTATAGCAATAAGGCCACCTGATCATTGCCCA
>JAOUKJ010000490.1 GCA_029882675.1 Cyclobacteriaceae bacterium | reverse complement strand
AACTGGGCAAACAGTTGGTGTTACATCCCGAAGTTAAGTCAGTGGCTTTTACAGGATCATTGCGCGGAGGAAAGGCACTACATGAACTGGCCACCCAACGGGAAACGCCGATACCCGTATTTGCAGAAATGGGCAGCACCAATCCCGTTGTCATACTCCCCGGCAAACTACAAGCTGAAAATGATGCCCTTGCCGCAAGTTATGCCGGAAGCATCACACTTGGCGTAGGACAATTTTGCACCAATCCCGGTCTGGTACTCGGTATTGCCGGAGAACCACTCGAAAAATTCATCTCCAGCCTGGGTGATGAAATAGCAAAAATAGCCCCGGCAACAATGCTCAACAAGGGAATTAACACCAATTACTACCAGCAACTGGAAAAGACACTCGCCGTTGCGGGGGTAAAAATAGCCGGATCGGCAGACAAGTCTGATAACAAAGGAAGTGCCCTGGTAGCCTCCGTAGAAGGAAATATTTTCCTGAAAAACCCATCGCTTCACGAGGAAGTTTTTGGCCCTTTTTCGCTGGTGGTAAAATGCGCTGATAAAGAAGAGTTGAAGGCTGTATTAATTGCCCTGTCAGGACAACTCACCACAACGGTGATGTGCAATGATGCCGACCTGAATAACTTTGCAGAAGTGATTGGCGCCATGGAACAGGTAGCCGGCCGACTGATATTCAATGGAGTACCTACCGGTGTGGAAGTATGTCACTCCATGCAGCACGGTGGCCCCTACCCTGCCACTACCGATGGCCGGTTTACTTCTGTAGGCACTGATGCCATTCTTCGTTTTGTCAGGCCCCTGAGCTTCCAGTCAGCACCCGGGGCTTTTCTTCCAGACGAACTAAAAGATAGCAATCCCCTGGGGATTTGGCGGAAAGTCAACGGGATAATGACGCAATGACACAACGAGAAATCACCGGCATCCAACCTGACCTTTATGGCCTTTGCTCAAAAAGTCAGGTTGGCCGGTCATCTCCTGAACAGAATACCTGTTTTAAGTCGGCAGGGGATGCGATGGAAGGCCTGACCTTAGCCCTTGCGATTTATAGTGAGGGAACCAACTGAATAAAAGCACAACATCATAAAAATTCACTGAGCGAATGATTAAAAAGCTTATACCGATCATTATATTCATGGCGGCAATTCTCATTAAACCATTCAGTAAAAATAAGTAAAACCAGGAATATTGACCTAAAAACTGAATACTGAGTCATTGAAAAATTTATTCCAGTGTATCGATGCACATACTTGTGGCAATCCCGTCAGATTGGTAGCTGAAGGAGGGCCCTTGCTCACCGGGAAAACCATGAGCGATAAAAGGCAGGATTTCCTCCGGCAACATGACTGGATCAGGAAAGGACTGATGTTTGAACCCCGTGGACACGACATGATGTCGGGGAGCATCCTTTATCCCCCCGCCGATCCGGCCAACGATGTAGGCGTTCTGTTTATCGAAACCAGTGGCTGTTTACCCATGTGCGGGCATGGAACCATAGGAACCATTACTATTGCGATAGAACAAGGACTGATAAAGCCCAAAGTACCGGGACAAGTGCGAATGGAGGCGCCGGCAGGCCTGGTGGAAGTAACTTATCAGCAACAGGAAGAAAAAGTAACGTCTGTGAAGCTGGTCAACGTACCCTCCTATCTGGCGATGCGCGAGGTGGAAGTCCACTGCCAGGATCTTGGTCACCTGACCGTGGACATCAGCTATGGGGGTAATTATTATGCCATTGTTGACGTACAGGAAAACTTTAAAGGCCTGCAGCACCATACTGCTGAACAACTAATCCGGTGGGGAAGGGAGATCAGGGATAAGCTAAGGGAGACGGTAAAGATAGAGCACCCTGACAATCCCACTATTTGCGGGGTTAGTCACGTGATGTGGACGGGCGAGACGTTATCACCAAAAGCTACGGCTCGTAATGCCGTTTTTTATGGCGACAAGGCCATTGATCGATCTCCCTGTGGAACGGGAACATCTGCACGAATGGCACAGTGGTTTGCAAAGGGTAAATTGAAAGTAGGTGACCGGTTTATTCATGAGAGCATCATCGGTTCTGTCTTTACCGGCATCGTAGAAAGGACGGCCACAATCGGCTCACATACGGGCATCGTACCTTCCATAGCAGGCTGGGCAAAGATCATTGGCTTTAATAACATCATTATTGATGATGAAGACGACCCCTATGCCCATGGTTTTCAAGTGATTTGATTATATTGACGCATGCATTCCAAAAAGTTTTTAATCGCGGGTACGGGCCCCGTCGGATTGTTTACCGCTTTCTTTCTCAACGAGGCAGGTGCAGAGGTGGTCATGCTGGAAAAAGGCGATGGCCCTTCCGGTGCCTCTACGGGTAATGCCGGCATGATCGTGCCCAGTCATTTTATGCCATTGGCTGCTCCGGGCGCCTTTTCCAAAGCTTTCAAGTGGTTATTCGACCCGGAAAGTCCGTTTTACATTAAACCCCGGATAGATTCCCGCCTGATGCGTTGGGGTTGGCTGTTTTTACGTGCCTCCCGTTCGCGTGACATGCAGGAAAAGATGAGCCTGCTCAATACCATGAACGTAGAGAGCGCAAAACTGTACAGAGCGATTATTGAGAAGGAAAACCTGAATGTAAATTACAAACCCGATGGATTGGTGATGTACTGCAAGACAAAAGAGGCCTTTGACGAAGAGGTTCACATCGCCATGCAGGGCCGAAACCTGGGACAGGAAGTTCATGTGTTGAATCCGAAAGAAGCGCTGGAATTGAATCCCGGTCTGGAACTTGATATTTACGGAGCCATATATTATCCCAACGATGCTTTCCTCACACCCCATTTACTGGTTGAAAAAATGGCCACACTGTTGATAAAAAAGGGTGTGGAAATACACCACAAAACAGGTGTAACCTCCCTCCAAAATAAAAATGGATATATCGGCAGTATAGTCGCAGGCAACCGGGAATTTACCGCCGATGAATATATTCTTTCTGCCGGCGCCTGGACAGACCAATTGTTGGCTCCACTGGGCATCGACCTGCCTTTACAAGCCGGGAAAGGGTATAGCGTTACCCTCTCCGATCCGCCAGTGATGCCCCGGATATGCTCTATATTGGTGGAAGCCCGCGTAGCCGTGACACCCATGCAGCACGGCCTGCGTTTTGGTGGCACCATGGAGATGGCCGGCATGGATGAGCGCATTACGATGAGCCGCGTACAGGGTATGTTTAAATCTATACCCGGATTCTTCCCGCAATTTTCCCTGAAAGATTTTCAGGATCAGGAAGTCTGGCATGGATTCAGGCCCTGCAGTGCAGATGGCTTGCCTTATGTGGGCCGGGTGGAAAAATACAGCAATCTTTCCGTGGCCACCGGCCATGCAATGATGGGTCTGAGCCTGGGCCCGGTGACCGGAAAGTATATGACGGAGCAGTT
>JAOUKJ010000489.1 GCA_029882675.1 Cyclobacteriaceae bacterium | reverse complement strand
AGGGCTACTATTTCTGAGAGCCGGGTGCCGGGATAGTATAAGGGTATGACCTGCCCTCCGGAGGCACCCAATACGACTACACGTTTACTTTCGAATTTAATTTTCACATAAAGGGCATTATACAGGCTGGTGAACTTTTCCTGAAGTGAAATTTCAGCATTTGTCAGGGAAAGTCCTTTAAGTTCCACCAGGCCAATTCGGGGCAGGTTTACGAAGCCATCCTCATTGACCATGTAGCTATTATCGCGTTGATACATGCTTTGATTACCCAATTCCAATTGCGGATCGAGAATGGATTCACCCCCTTTGGTGAATACCTCAATAGATAGTAAGTCATTGGGTTGTATAACATAGTTTTTTTCGGCAGCCCAGATTTCCTGCTCCGGGTTATTCACATGCGAATCACCAACCCGGTACATTATATTTTGTTTATAGCTGGAGCATGACACCAGAAATAATAGAAATACGATATATACAGCTAGTTTCTGCATGCAAAAAAATAAGTATTTATGGCCTTTCAACCGAGGTGCATCTTTGAAAACATTTCAAAAGTAGGCAATTGTTGGTCTTTTTCCGAAACAAGCGGTGTTGAAGTTTCCCAGTCAATAGCCAGGTCAGGATCGTTCCATATAATGCCACTTTCTTTTTCCCTGTTGTAGACATTATCACAGATGTAGTTGAATACGGCGTCATCAAGCGCTGTAAACCCATGCGCAAAGCCGCGGGGAACAAAGAGCATATTGTGTTTTTTGCTATCAAGCAGGCATTTATAATGCTTTCCAAAAGTCTTCGATTCTTGACGCAAGTCGACAACGATATCGAGAATTGTTCCGCTGATGGCCCTGACCAGTTTGGCCTGCTCAAAAGGGGGCAATTGCAAGTGCAACCCCCTTACCACACCCTTTTTGGAGGATGATTGGTTGGCTTGTACAAATTGCGTGTTAATGCCTTCTGCGTTAAATTTTTCTTGTTGAAATGATTCAAAAAAATAGCCCCGTTCATCTTCCCATACCTGAGGCTGTATTTCAACCAGACCTTGAAAACCGGTTTGTTTAAACTCCATAAAAAAAATTTATTGCAAGGTAACTTTATGAACGATACAGGTCAATGTCTGCCTGTAATTTCTTCAATCGAATGGAGGTATTTTTCTATGACAAATTTTTCATCAAACTTCGACTCAATTTTTTCACGTCCTGATATCCCCATTTGCAGGCGTTTTTCCATACTCAATTCAGCCATCATTTTCATTTTAGCAGCCAGGCCTGTAGCGTCTTTACTTCGACATAAAAGACCGTTTACTCCATCCTCTACTACATTTGTGCAACCTGCCGTGCGCGTGGTGATGATTGGTTTGGCCATGCTGGCTGCTTCCAGTAGTGTGCGGGGAGTTCCTTCCCGATAGGAGGGCAATACAATGCAATCAGCACCCTGGATGTGTGGCCTTACATCTTCGGCCGTGCCGAGGTATTCAAAAATACCGCTTGTTATCCACTCGTCAATGAGTTCGGAGGGTATCCCACTTTTATGGTTGGGATCTTTGGCTCCCAAAAGCTGGAATTTCAAATGAGGATTCTCTTCTTTAAGGCTTTTTATGGCCTCAACATATTCAAGTATGCCTTTTTCTTTTATCAGTCTGCTGATGACTAAAAAGGTAAAAGAACCTCCCTTTTTTTGTTTTACGGGTTTAAACTGCGCAATGTTGATGCCTGAACCCGGAAGAATGTCAGTCTTTTGACCATCAATGAGTCTCTTGCTGACAAAAAGTTTACAGTCTTCATAATTTTGAAAAAAAACTTTGGAGGATAACTTAAAGCTCATCTTATAAAGAGTGGAAACAATATTGGTAAGGATGCCTTTTTTCAGGAAAGCAGTTCCCAAACCGCAAACATTGTTAATTACCGGAATGCCCAGCAGGCTAGCAGCGATGGTTCCGAATATATTGGGCTTAACGGTAAAATGTAATATGATGTCCGGCTTGACCTTCCTGTATATTTTGTAAAGTTCAAAGATCAAGGCCGTATCCTTTAGTGGATTTGCCCCCCTGCTATCCATTTTCAGTGGTATAAAATGACAACCTGCTTCAATAAGCTTTTCGGAATATGGATCATGAGGGGCAATAGTGTATATTTCATTACCCTCCTGCATCAGTGCCCTGATCAATCCCATGCGGAAATTAACGATATTCCAGGATGTATTTAAAACTATTGCGACCTTCATTGTGACGACACTTAATTTAATTAATAACTTTGCAAGTTATCTATTTGTTCATGCAAAAGTGATAAAGTAACCCCTAAAAAAAAAATCAGGTAAGATTGTGATGTATGATTGAAGAAAAAAAAAATGAGTTTCAGGATCGGGCAGTACTTGTTGCCGTGTACTCAGACATATCCAAAGCGCTGGCGACCGAGTATCTTGAAGAGTTGGAATTTTTAGCGACAACAGCGAAGATAAAAACAATAAAAACATTCCTTCAGCGCTTAAATAAGCCTGATACACGCTATTATGTGGGGAAAGGAAAACTTCAGGAAATTAAGGAATTCATCAAAGATAATGACATCGGATCGGTGGTTTTTGACGATGACCTGACACCTTCCCAGTTGAGAAATTTAGAGAAGTCTTTAGATTGTAAGATTTATGACAGAAGTTTACTGATTTTAGATATTTTTCTATTCAGGGCTAAGACCGCCCAGGCCAAAACACAAGTTGAGCTGGCTCGTTACCAGTACCTTCTGCCGCGCCTTACCCGACTTTGGACCCACCTGGAACGTCAGCGGGGAGGAACAGGGACACGCGGCGGAGCAGGGGAGAAGGAGATCGAAACAGATCGTCGTTTGATCAGAAACCAAATAAAAGTCCTCGGGCATAAATTGGAAAAAATTGAAAAACAAAGTGCGGTGCAGCGAAAGGGAAGGTCTGGAATGGTGCGTGTTGCCCTGGTCGGATATACAAATGCAGGAAAATCTACCCTGATGAACCTCATTACAAAATCGGATGTAATGGCAGAAGATAAGCTTTTTGCTACTGTAGATGCTACGGTTCGAAAGGTGTTTATGGAGGGGATCACTTTCCTGATGAGTGATACGGTGGGATTTATCCGGAAATTACCTCACCATCTCATTGAATCGTTTAAGTCAACGCTGGATGAAATCAGAGAGGCCGATGTGCTGGTTCACCTTGTTGATGCGCACCACCCATACCATGACCATCATATTGAAGTGGTGGAGAATACCCTTGCCGAGATGGGTGCAGCTAACAAGCCTACTATCCTTGTGTATAACAAAATAGACATGCTTGATGAGGAAGAAAAGCAACACCTGCGCGAAGAAAAAAGAAGTGATGTGGTATATATTTCAGCAAAGAACAAAGAGAACATTGTAAAACTGAGAGCCAGGATATTAAAAAGAGTTAAAAAAGAGCATAACAGAATT
>JAOUKJ010000488.1 GCA_029882675.1 Cyclobacteriaceae bacterium | reverse complement strand
AATATGAATTTCTTGTGACTGAAACCTTTTCTGCAGAACACCCGGCAATAGCCACTGCGGGCATATCCGCTTTGGTTGCATTGAGGCAACGCGAAGATTTTCCTGCTGAATTGGAAGAAGAGTTCGCTGAAATATTCCGGGAAGCCATATTATCCGGTGATATTGCTTTAATTGGCATTACTTCCGGCGCATTATTGGATACCACACTGGGTTTCAAGGAATCATATGAAAGCCATGACTTCCTGTACTCTGCAAAGGAAAACCTCAGCCTTCCCCGGGACAATGAGGCCCTGCAGGTACTGGAAAAAACCATCGGGCTTTTCGAAGGCCGGGAAGTACCCCCGGTGAAAAATGAGTACAACAATCCCATCAATTGGGATCTGGTGCGCCAAACCCCACAGAATATGAAAGTCAGGATCACGACCAGCAAAGGGGAAATCGTGTTGCGCATGCTGATTAACGAAGCGCCCGGGGCAGTAGCTAATTTTCTTCAACTGATTGAAAAAGGATACTACAATGGGCTGACATTCCACCGGGTAGTACCCGACTTTGTCGTACAGGGTGGTTGCCATCGGGGCGATGGCTGGGGTGGCGAAGATTACAGCATTCGATCAGAACTCGGGCCTCAACGATATCAGGAAGGTTCAGTAGGCATGGCCTCGGCAGGAAAAGACACTGAGGGTACACAATGGTTTATTACTCATTCACCCACACCACATCTTGATGGAAGATATACTATATTTGCGCAGGTTACCGAAGGGATGGAAGTGATCCACACCCTCGAAATCGGTGACCGTATAATTGATGTGCAAAGGGTAATCGTTAATGAATGAAAGTATTTTACGGAAATTATAAACTGGGAATAGTAGGAGGCGGACAGTTGGGCAGGATGCTCATCCAATCGGCCATAGATCTTAATATCGACGTACATGTGCTTGATCCCGCACCCGATGCGCCCTGCCAGGCCATCGCCCATCAATTCACCAGGGGCAGTCTCACAGACTTTGACACTGTCTATCAGTTTGGAAAGGCTTGTGATTTGGTAACTATTGAAATAGAAAATGTAAATACCGAAGCCTTAAAACGCCTTCGCGATGAGGGTGTTACGGTGTACCCACAACCAGAAATTATAGAGCTGGTACAGGATAAAGTAGTTCAAAAACGTTTCTACAAAGAACATAACATCCCTACCTCTCCTTTTTATGAAGTGGCCAACAGACAAGAGGTACTGAATCATGCTGATTTTATCCCTATGGTCAACAAACTGGCCCGAGAAGGATATGACGGACGGGGCGTTCAACTGATCAGGAAACCTGAAGAATTGTCGATGGCTTTTGACAAACCCGGACTCATTGAAAAACTCATTGATTTTGATCGGGAGATATCGGTGATCGTGGCCAGAAATGCCAAAGGAGAAATTGCTTCCTTCCCCGCCGTAGAACTTTCATTTCATCCTACGGCCAATCTGGTAGAGTTTCTGTTTGCCCCGGCAGATATAAGTGAAAAAATAGCAACAGAAGCAAAAAGGATAGCAGAAGATGTAATCAACAAGCTGAATATGACTGGCCTGCTCGCCGTAGAAATGTTTGTGACCAAACAAGGAGAGGTCCTGGTAAACGAAATCGCTCCCCGTCCGCACAACAGTGGCCACCAAAGCATAGAAGCCAACATGACTTCCCAATATGAACAACACTTACGGGCCATCCTGAACATGCCTTTGGGCAGCACAAAAGCGCTTATCCCCTCGGCCATGGTAAACCTGTTGGGCGAAGAGGGATATTCCGGAGAAGTACGCTGTGATGGGATCGAAGAAGTATTGCGCACTGAAGGTGTACACATCCATCTGTATGGAAAAAAAGAAACCAAACCATTCCGCAAAATGGGCCACGTGACTATCACCGATCCCGACCCGGAACAGTTGAAAATAAAAGCAAGGTTTGTGAAAGACACTTTAAAGATAAAATCCAATGACTAATCCACAGGTAGGCATAATTATGGGCAGTAAATCTGATCTTCGGGTGATGAAAGCAGCTGCCGAAGTTTTGGAAGAGCTGGGTGTGACCCTTGAACTCACTATAGTCTCTGCGCACCGTACACCCCATCGTATGACAGAATATGCCGAATCGGCCCGCTCCCGTGGGCTAAAAGTCATTATTGCAGGGGCTGGTGGAGCGGCTCACCTGCCTGGAATGGTTGCTTCCATGACCAGCTTGCCTGTAATTGGCGTGCCCGTAAAGAGCAGCAACAGCATTGATGGCTGGGACAGTGTACTCTCTATTTTACAGATGCCCGGCGGCGTACCTGTTGCCACTGTTGCACTGGATGGCGCAAAGAATGCCGGCATCCTGGCAGCCCAGATTATTGGAACCTTTGATGAGACCGTAGCCAAAAATATAGATGTCTTTAAAGTACAACTTCGCGAAAAAGTAGAGCAGACCATTCAAGAAGTAGAAAGAGACGGCTGGCGCCACGATCCCGCCTGAAGAAAGCATCTCCTTTTTCCAACAGATTCCGGGCTTCCATTGATTTGAGAAGTAAAATCTTACATATTTGCAGTATACTGTCTGCACATGGCCAAAAAGAAAACAAAAGAAACCAGGGAAACACCCCTGATGACACAATACAACGCCATAAAGGTGAAATACCCAGGCGCGTTGTTGTTGTTCAGAGTGGGGGATTTCTATGAGACTTTTGGTGAAGATGCCGTCAAAGCCAGCAAAGTCCTTGATATTGTGCTAACTAAAAGGGCTAATGGAGCGGCCTCACATATCGAGCTGGCCGGATTCCCACACCATGCACTCGATAATTACCTTCCCAAACTCGTCAGGGCCGGCAACAGGGTGGCCATCTGTGACCAACTGGAAGACCCCAAATCTGTAAAAGGCATTGTGAAAAGAGGGGTCACCGAATTAGTCACCCCTGGACTTTCCTTCAATGAAAATGTCCTCGACAAAAGATACAACAACTACCTGGCCTCCATCTATTTTGGTGAAGATCAGGTAGGTGTGTCCTTTCTGGATCTCTCCACCGGAGAATTTCTTACTGCCCGTGGTGAAGTGGAGTACGTGAGCAAGCTGGTACAGGGCTTCAAGCCCTCAGAGATCATATACAGCAAGGCCCATCGAAAAGCCTTTCAGGAGCTTTTCCGTGATGATTACAATACTTTTATTCTCGAAGAATGGATCTTTTCATACGACTTTTCCTATGAAAAGCTGATCAAACACTTTAAAACCACTACCCTTAAAGGCTTTGGCATTGAAAGCCTGCACGAAGCCATTATCGCTGCCGGGGCTGTGCTCTATTACCTCGATGAAACTGAACATAAAGAAACAAGCCACATCGCGGCAATCGCGCGCATTGAAGAAGAGAAGCACGTTTGGCTGGACAAGTTTACCATCCGAAATCTGGAACTTATATACCCCCAACAGCCC